>JANXZD010000225.1 GCA_025355705.1 Bacteroidota bacterium
ATTGAAACTGATATGACAGAAAAGTTGAATGAAAAGCAAAAAGAAGCTATCTTGGGCATCATTCCGCAGAAACGAATTGCCAAACCGGAAGAGATCGCATCGGTTGTCTGTTTTTTGGCATCGAGTGATTCCGACTATATCACCGGACAAACGATTAATGTTGACGGCGGTATGGCAATGTAGTTTTTGTATAGTATATTGAAATAACCAAAACGAACGCAAAATAAACGTAATCCAATAAACACATAATAGGAGAAACATTATGTCAGATGTAGCAGCAAAGGTAAAGGAGATCATCGTCAACAAACTTGGCGTTGATGCAGCACAGGTAACAGAAACAGCATCATTCACAAATGATCTCGGTGCGGATTCACTTGATACCGTTGAATTGGTAATGGAATTCGAAAAATCATTCGGTATGAGCATTCCGGACGAAGATGCTGAAAAGATCGGCACTGTTGGCGATGCAATCACATACATCACCGCTGCAAAGAAATAATTATACAATTAAAACCACATCGTTCCAGTTCACAAAACATTCTGTGACGTTGTGGTTTTTTGTTTGTGGTTTATAGTCATTGCGAATGCCGATGAAATCGGCATGAAGCAATCTTCACAGTGAAAGATTGCCGCGTCGTTCGTCCCGATACCATCGGAACTTACTCTTCGCAATGACCCTTCATTAAGAATATTCAGGAATATGTTATGGCTTTTCGTCAAATGCGTCGTGTTGTCGTTACTGGTATGGGCGCAGTAACACCCATTGGATTAACCGTTAAAGAATTTTGGGCAAATGCTCTTATCGGAAAAAGCGGTATCGCCAATATCACCTATTTCGATACAACTCAATATGACACAAAGTTTGCCGGTCAATTGAAGGGTTTCGATCCACATAATTATATGGACCGTAAACTTGCCCAGCGGGTCGATCCATACACCCAATACGCACTTGCTGCTGCCGAAGAAGCGATCAAAGATTGCGGTGTAAATCTTGAAAATGAAAATAAAGAACGTGTCGGAGTTGTATTCGGTTCCGGGATCGGCGGATTCAAAACATTTCAAACGCAGACAACAAATATGGTCGAAGCGAAAGGACCAAGCCGTATCAGTCCATTCTTCATTCCAATGATGATCCCCGATATTGCCGCCGGACGTATCTCGATCAAATACGGATTGAAAGGTCCGAACTATGCAACGGTCTCTGCCTGTGCAACGGCGTCGCATGCGATCGGTGATTCAATGATGCTCATCCAGCGCGGAGTAGTTGATATGATGGTCTGCGGCGGATCAGAAGCCGGGATTTGTGAAATGGGAATTGGTGGATTCAATGCACTGAAAGCTCTTTCTACAAGAAATGATGCTCCTGAAAAAGCGAGCCGACCGTTTGAAAAGAACCGAGATGGATTTGTCATGGGTGAAGGTGGAGGGATCATGATCCTTGAAGAATTGGAACATGCAAAAGCACGCGGTGCAAAGATCTACGCAGAACTTGCCGGCATAGGATTTACGGGAGATGCTCACCACATTACCGAGCCTGCTCCGGGCGGAGAAGGAGCTCAGCGGTCGATCAAAATGGCATTGAATGATGCAGGATTGAATCCGACTGAGATCGATTATGTGAATGCACACGGAACTTCCACATACTATAATGACAAGTACGAAACGAACGCCATCAAGACCGTCTTTGGCGATCACGCACAAAAGCTTGTCGTCAATTCAACGAAGTCGATGATCGGCCATTTGCTCGGTGCTGCCGGCGTTATCGGCGCAATTGCGACAGTGATGAGTGTTGTAACCGATGAAGTCCATCCGACGATCAATTATGAAACTCCCGATCCGGAATGCGATCTGAACTATGTTCCGAATGTTGCGATCAAGAAAACGGTCAACGCGGCTATCTGTAATGCATTTGGTTTTGGCGGACATAATGCGACGCTTGCATTCACGAAATTCAAAGAGTAAAAGTTCAACGCAGAGGTGCGGAAGAAAATACGCAGGGACGGGTGAGAATCCGTCCTTTTTTATTTAGCTGCAAAATAAGTGACCGCCATCTTCACGGCGACAGTCACTTTGTTTAATAAAAACAGTTGAATTCAGGTATTGTATTTCCCCAACAAATTTTCTACGTTTCCTGACGACAAACAGACTAAGATTATACCAAATAGAAAATATCAGACTGTAGGTTGTATAGTCACTCGCTATCCGGTCAGAAGAAATCAAATGATGGTAGAGTATTTAAATCTGCCCTGCATTTTTTGGTGCAACAGAAAGAGAGCAGAATTTTCAACCTATAATTCGGATGGTTCTAACAGAGCAAATGGGGAAATAAAAAATAGTGTGTTTAACCTAGTTCCAGTCCTCTAGCAGGTACATCCAATATGAAATTATTCAAACGTACATACATTGTTCTACTCTTTATTTTCATGGCATCTCCCGCAATGTTGTTTTCTCAGATGGACACATTGCGGAACAAGATCGAACGCATTATCATAAAATCTCCAGGACGTGTCGGTGTTGCGGTCATTAATCTAAAAAACCGCGATACGTTGACGGTAAACGGAAAAGAAAAATTCCCGATGCAAAGTGTGTACAAATTTCCTGTAGCGCTGGCGGTTCTTCATCAGATTGACAAAGGAAAATTCTCTCTCGATCAGCGCATTCATATAATCAAGAGCGATCTGCTTCCAAACACGTGGAGTCCATTGCGGGATAAATATCCTGATGGTAATGCCGATATCACTCTTGATGAATTGATCGCGACGACCGTTTCTCTCAGCGATAACAACGGATGTGATATTCTTTTTCGATTGGTTGGAGGTACGAAATTTGTGGATCAATATATCCGCTCGCTCGGGATCGATGGAATGGCGATTGTCGCGACCGAAGAGGAAATGCACACAGACTGGAATGTTCAATACCGCAATTACAGCTCTCCGTTTGCAATGGCAAAACTGCTTACCAAATTCTATCAGGATAGTATTCTCTCGCAAAAGAGCAGGGAGTATCTCTGGCAGGTGATGGTGAGAACTACGACCGGAGTAAAACGACTCAAAGGAAAACTTCCGGAAGGAACCATCGTTGGTCATAAGACCGGTTCTTCAGGGACGAGTGAGAATGGATTTGCTGCGGCTACAAACGATGTTGGAATTGTGATCCTTCCAAATAGTACGCCCATTGTGATCGTTGTCTTCGTCTCTGATTCCAACGCCAAAGAAAATGTACGCGAAGAGATCATTGCCGATATTGCCAAGGCAGTGTGGGGTGAGTATTTGTCGCAATAGTAGCATAGTTGACCGTCACCTTCAAGGTGACGGTCAACTTATTCAATAAAAATCAAACCCACACAAGATGTCAGACGATGAAAGGCTTCGTCAGACATCGTCCCGCAAAAAATATCTAAATTCAGCTCTTGTATTTCCTTACCAAATTATTTACGTTCCCAACAGACAAAATAGTCCGTTAAATTCGGGGGAGAATAGCATTAGGCTGTTATCTGTATTATCCACGAGTTAGGTGGCACAAAGTCATTTTAATGTAATAGTCAAATCAAGGAGAAAAAGCTATGATACAGAATGAGTCCTCTCTGGAAATATTGAAACCAATTAATGAGGTATTTGCCTTTATTGATGATAATTCTAAAGCCTCTAGTTGGCTTGAATCCTGCATTGAATTGACGCAAATATCAACTGAACAAAAAAC
>JANXZD010000043.1 GCA_025355705.1 Bacteroidota bacterium
TCTCCGGAATGCTGCCGTATGCCTCGGCGATCCTGGCATATGCCAATGCAAAATTTGGATCAAGCATAATAGCCTGATGGAAATATTCTATTGCACGGAGGATGTCACCCTTCGTTCGTTTTGCGAAATGGTATTGCCCCCTAAGATAGAGCTGATATGCTTCGTTGCTTTCTGTATAATGTTTTGCAAACGATTTCTTTTCTTCCCCTGAAAGCCTTAATTGCAGTTTGTCTACGATCTCACCGGCGATCTCCCGTTGTGTCGATAACAGATCGGACAATGTGCGTTCATATTTCTCACCCCAAAGCAGATTGTTGTTCCGAACATCGACCAATTCTACACTGATTGAAATGTTCTCACCACGCTGAACGATCCGACCCGACATCACCGCATTCACGCCGAGTTCTTTGCCGATCGTGATCGGGTCCGCATTCTTCCCCTTGTAGCGAAAGACCGAACTGGTCGGACTGACCTTCAGATCCGGAATTTGCGACAGGCGAAAGATGAGCGATTCCGTCAGTCCGTCCGATAAGTATTCCTGATCCGGATCGGCGCTGTTATTCTGGAACGAGAGAACGGTGATGGAATTTATTTTTTGTCCCGGCCCATTGAAGAAGAGAAGCCACGTAATGAGAACGAGAACTGCGACCGAGGCAGCCCCGATCAATATTTTCATTTTGGATTTTCCCAGAACATTTGGCAGCACATTCATCGTCCGAGTGGATCCCGATTGTCCCATCTGTTCCGGTCTGACAATGCGGGTGGAGCCTTTCTGTAACCGACGAAGTTCACTGACCATATCATCAATATGTTGGTAGCGGTCAGTCGGATCCTTCTCGAGCGCACGGATAATGATCCTATCCAATTCAGGATTTAAATCCTCGCGATATTTTAACACAGACTCGGGTTCTTCATTCACAATAGAGTACATTAACGCAGCTTCGTGTTCACCACGAAACGGAAAATGCCCAGTAAAAATTTCAAACAGAACAACTCCAAAAGAAAAAATATCTGACCGCGCATCAACATCACCTCCGTGAAGTTGTTCCGGAGCCATGTATGCGAGCGTACCAACGGTGCTCGATGTTCTTGTCAGTTTTAACGAGCCTTTTAGCTTCGCTAATCCAAAGTCCATCACTTTTATTCTGCCGTCAGACGTGAGCATGATGTTTTCACTCTTCACATCGCGGTGAACAATTCCTTTTACATGCGCCGCCTGAAGTGCCTCTCCGATCTGAATCGCATATTGAAGTCCGTCCTGAATTTTTTGTATTGGAAGTTTTTCTCTGAGCGTCGATCCTTCCACATATTCCATAATGATAAACTGGCGACCTTCATATTCCTGAATATCAATCACCGAACATACATTGGGGTGATTCAAAGAAGCGGCAGCTTTTGCTTCTTGCAACAATCGGGATTCTTCCTGATCCGATTTTGATGCATGAGGCGGAAGAAATTTCAATGCAACAAACCGATCGAGTTTGGTATCGTGAGCTTTATAAACGACACCCATTCCCCCTTCACCCAGTTTATCGATAATCTTATAGTGAGAAATCGTTTGACCGATCATTCTTTTATCCTGATACTAATTTTTGAAATCGTTTGTTATTTTTCAGCGGCCGCCATGTCGGATCCAGTTTTAAATATGTCGGTGAGAGCTCTGCCGGAATAGTAAGAAGGCGTTCAAGAAGATCGACCGCTTTCTCCTGTTCTCCGATCATAGTATAGATCTCGGCAAGTTCCAACACGCGGAATGATCCGCGCCATGCTTCCTTCTCAATCGGAAGCATTTCTACGCCGCGATTCCCGTATTGAACCGCCTTTTCCTTGTTGCCGAGTCCGGCATAGGCGATGCCAAGAGAACTATAGACCCGTTCATCGTCATTGTTTTTCAGTAGTTTCTTTTCCAGAAACGTAACGGAACTGTCATAATATTTTTTTGCGAGCTGCTGATTCCCACGGAACTCTTCCAGCCGTGCCCGGAGCATCACCGTTGGGAAAAAACTGAATTGCGTGTTCAGCAACGCATCCGACTTGGCGGTTGTCATCACGGAAATTGCAGCATCATACTTTCCTTCTGCTTGGTTGACCAGAAACTCCATATAGTCGATCGAAAATTCCGTCTCTTCGATCTTTCCGGCCCTCCGCGCTTCCGTCAGTAGTGAGTGTGCCGCCGACAAGTCTCCTTTCCACAACAGCAGATTCTTGATCTTATCCCAATATGTCACAATGATATCCGGTGCGAGCTCGAGTGAACGGTCTTGGTAGGAATCCGCTTCTTCATATTTTCTCAGCAGCGTCAGCGTTTCACCCAGCTGACGGAGAACGTCCGACGCACGGGGATTTGCTTCGATGGATCGCTTGAACGCATCGATGGAACCCTGCATATTTCCCTGCCTCCGCATGACCGCCGCAATTCCATAATGCACCTGGGCATTGTTCGGACGATACTTCAATGCAAGATCGAATTCCTTCAGCGCATTCGAATAATCAAGCTTCGTGTGATAATGGAACCACCCCATTGCTTCATGTGCTTCCGACAATTCCGGAGAGAGTTCGATCGCTTTTTCCGCAGTCTGACGCGCCATTTCTACACGTTGCGGAGTGCGGTCATAGAAGAACCAATAGAAGCCTGCATGTGCTTTTCCAAGACGTGCATAGGCGGCGGAAAAATTCGGATCGAGACGGACCGCCTTTGTGAACAATTTTATGGCGATCTCCTGATCGGATTTGGAGATACTTCTTTCGGCATATTCAACTGCCTGCAGATAAATGTCGTAGGCTTCTGAATTCTCCGTAAGCGACGTGGTCAGCGAATTCCGCTCGGTCTTTGCCAACGCAATATTCATTGCTCCGGCAACGCGGCTTGCAATATCGGACTGCAGTTTGAATGCACTGGAGAGGACCGATTCGATCGATTCCGACCATGCCTGCGTTTCATCTTCAACTTTGATTAATGTCGGATTCACACGAACATGCGTCTGTCCGTCAATAGTTTCCCAACGTACTGTCCCTTGGAGAACATAATTGACACCAAGCTCATCTCCAATTTGCTTTAGTGTTTTTGTCGTCTTTTTATATTGAACCGCACTCGATCGCGCAATCACCTTCAGTCCTGACAGACCCGATAAACGACTTGTCACTTCATCGGTCATGCCATCAACAAAATAATCTTTGTCGTTCGATCCAAGATTTTCAAACGGAAGAACAACAATTATTTTCTTAGCATTGCTTCCGGTAAATTTTGAGAAAATGGAATCTTTGAAGAAGAATACAGTCAAAATGAGAATTGCGGCAATACCAATTCCGATCAAATATTTTTTCAAGAAGAAAATATTTTTTGCTGCCTGCGGTATTGAAGATGAAATATTCGAATGGCTTTGTTCAGGCCGTTGATATTCCTGCGTGCGTACAACTCTTGTCGATTCTTTTTTCAATCGCCGAAGGTCAACAATAATCTCGGACATAGACTGGTAGCGATCTTCCGGATCTTTTTCGAGGGATTTTTTCAGGATGTGTAATAATTCTGGCGGAGTATCTTCACGATATTTTACAGCATTTTCCGGTTCCTCGTTCACAATAGAATACATGATCGCCGCTTCGTGTTCACCGCGAAACGGCATCTTTCCTGTTGTCATTTCGAAAAGAACAACACCGTACGAAAAGATATCAGATCGTGTATCCGCTTCAATTCCCTGGATCTGTTCCGGCGACATATACGCAAGCGTTCCAATCGTACTCGATGTCCTTGTCAATTTCAGAGAACCTTTCAACTTCGCCAGACCAAAATCCATCACTTTAATCTGGTTCTTTGCATTCACCATGATATTCTCTGCTTTGATATCGCGGTGAACGATCCCTTTACTGTGCGCTTCCTGTAATGCTTCTCCTATTTGAATTGCATATTCAACAACTTGTTTGATATTTAGAGAATTTGACGAAGCTATTTTATCGCGTAGTGTTACTCCATCCACAAGCTCCATTTCAATGAATTGCTGACCTTCGAATTCATCGATCCCATAAATTGTACAGACATTCGGATGGTTCAACGCGGAAGCAGATTTCGCTTCCTGAAAGAAGCGGGATTTTTCCTGCTCCGATTGTGATAAATGTGAGGGAAGGAATTTAAGTGCGACGAAACGATCGAGTTTGGAATCTTGTGCTTTATACACAACACCCATACCACCTTCACCCAGTTTCTCAATTATTTTGTAATGCGAAATAGCTTGACCGATCATATTGAAATCCTTTTACTTCCTTCCGTTACCCAAACGATTATGAACATACTATCGAAACGCAAAAAAAAAACATACTGATTCTATTACTCAACCACCGAAAATATTTCCCTGTGTCCTGATTCGATGTGCGCCATGAACTTGCCGTACCAAGCACCAAACTCTTTCGAGGACATCGTTTCCGAAGAATTCTTTTCATACGCCGCAAGATTTTCAAATGTCAATTCCATTTCCAGGGTATAGAATTTTCCGGTGACATCCAGTAAATACCGTGCTTCAGGTTGCCCGTGCTGTTTCATCATTTCCTTCCCCTCTGCGATCAATGCTTTCACTTCCTTTGCATGACCGAATTTCAACTGGAACGTATTCCGTACGATGATCATAACGACCTCCCTATATTGATTGGTGAATGGACGGGAATTTCAGATTTTGAAATCCCTTATTTCTTTTCCACTAAATTCTGCCAGTTGAAAATGATCGACGCACTGTTCAGCGAACGCGTGTTCAATGTCCGGTTCAGCAGGAATTTCTTTCCGTCCATCGAAATATCTTGAGTTCTCGTCTGAAAACCGCCATCGATCCTGAACAATGTTCTTTCCGAACCGACGGTGATTTGATTATTGTTTGTGACCGTGACGGGAACGGAGATAAATTGCTGGTCATTCACATTATAAATGATCTCAGTTCCATTGTTGACCCATCGCGGCTGTTCGCCGCCATTTGTCGAGACCTGCCACTTGCTGGGAGAACCGTCCGTGGGCCGGATGTAGATCTCATATTTTCCTGTTTCGTTGGATTGATAGGTAAACCATTTTCCATCCGGTGAGAAGGCACCGATCCATTCACTGAATTCGGATGTCAACAGCGGTGTAAATTTCTTTTCCGTCAGATCATACATCCCAATATCCCACTTTTGATTTCCCGGTGTGTTCAGCGAAAGGAGTAACTTCTTATTGTCAGGAGTAACATCCGTTACATAGGCTGGAGATGTTGCCTGGAAAATCATCCTCTCATCGCCTGTACCGTTGCTGTTCTTTTCGAAGATGCAGAACGTCCCGGATTTGTTGGAACTGAAATAGACCGTACTTCCGTCCGGCGACCATCGCGGGACGATCTCCATGCCTTTTTCGAATGTCAAGCGCGTATCACTGTTGCGTTCAATGTCATGGATCCACAGATCGGTATTCTTTGCCGCCTCATCGTAGATATCGGTTGCGATAAACTTTCCGTCTGCGGAGAATGATGCTGCTGTCGGCACTGACTTTATCTTCATGACATGCCCTGCAATACCGAGATCGGAATACACCACGAGCTCATTATCCGTCGATGATGTCCCAAGGTACACAAGGCGATTGTTTCGGGAAAGCGAAAACGCCCCTTTGCTCCGTGGCTGTGCATAGAGAACATTCTCCAGGATCGGGACCGGATCACCTTTCAACGAAAGTGCACTCTCGTCGAACTGCTGAGCAAGGATCGAATTCTGTTTGTAATACAAAAGCCATCCTTGATTGTAGACCACATTGCTTGATGCATGGAAAACAACTTTACCATTCCCGCCGCTTAATGAACCAACGTGGATATTTTCCACCTCCTGATCAAGTGATGGTTTATTCGTTTGTGCGGAATAGAAGAAATGATCACCGTCCGATAAGAAACAAGGCCAGCGATGATTCGATTCCAGTTCGGTCGTATCAAGCGACGTGAGCTGCTTT
>JANXZD010000065.1 GCA_025355705.1 Bacteroidota bacterium
GTCGCCATTCACATGGAAGATCGGAGCCTGAACCATCTTCGCAACATCCGTACAATACGGCGTTGAGCGTGCATCATCCGGCGAGGTTGTAAAACCAATTTGATTATTGATGATAACATGAATCGTTCCGCCAATGCGATAGCCTTTTAATTGTGAAAGGTTAAGCGTTTCAGCGATGATTCCTTGTCCGGCAAACGCTGCATCACCGTGGACAAGAATAGGGATCGCTTTCTTCCGTTCGCTGTCCACAACTCTGTCCTGCATTGCGCGAACCATTCCTTCTACAACGGGATTGATCGCTTCTAAATGACTTGGGTTAGGAGCAACTTCAACTGTGATCTCTTTTCCATTCAATGTGCGATGAATACCATGCGCTCCAAGATGATACTTCACATCGCCGGAACCTTGTATCGATTTCGGATCGACACTCCCTTCAAACTCAGAAAAAATTCTTGCCAACGATTTCCCGATCGTATTCGCAAGAACATTCAACCGACCGCGATGCGCCATGCCAATCACTGCTCGGTCACTGCCATTATCAGCCAATTCATCAAGAACAACATCAAGAATTGCCATGAACGATTCTGCACCTTCAAGAGAGAAGCGTTTATGTCCGACAAATTTTGTGTGAAGATACCGTTCAAATCCTTCGGCGTGGATCAACACTTTCAACAATTGCATTTTCCGTTCACGAGGAAGCGGCGGACGGTTTCGCGACGGTTCCATTTTCTGGATGAGCCACTTCTTTTGTTCCGGATCTTGAATGTTCATGAACTCAACGCCGATAGAACCGCAGTATGTTGCGTACAGAATATCCAAAATATCACGAAGCGGCAGTTTTGAATATCCTTCTTTGTTCGAGAATAGAAATTCCCGGTCAAGATCCCACACTGTCAATCCATAATAATTCGGATCAAGCTCCGGATGATTCTTCGGTTCATCAACAAGCGGATCGAGATGAGCGATCAAATGACCGCGGACGCGGTATGCGTTCACAAGCTGCTGAACGCGTACTTGTTTCTCCGTGATCTCCTGATCTACTCCGCCGCCCAATCCAATCGAAGTAACATCACTTGACCATTTTACGGATGTGAATGGAATTCGAAGATCGGAGAATAGATCGTCATAGAATTTTTCCTCACCATTCAGAAGAGAATGGATATATTTTAGGAACTGACCGGATTCTGCCCCTTGAATGACACGATGATCATACGTGCATGTAATATTCATCACTTTGCTCACACCAAGTGCGGACAATGTTTGCGGAGACATTCCCTGATGCGCTGCATCATAACCGATCGCGCCGGTTGCGATGATCGAACCTTGTCCTGGCATTAATCGCGGCGTAGATGAAACCGTTCCGACCGTTCCGGGATTCGTGAGTGTAATTGATGTTGATTGAAAATCAGAAGGATCAAGAGCGGACTTACGCGCTTTTTCAATAATGGAATCATATGCAGCAACAAAGTCTGCAAAGTTCATCTGCTCTGCATTTTTGATATTTGGAACCAACAGTGATCGTGATCCATCTTTTCTTGCCGTGTCAACCGCAATACCGATATTGATCTGTGATTTTTCATCACGATACGCCAGACCTTCAACACGAGCAAAAGACGCATTGATGTTCGGATATTTTTTTAATGCTTTCACAACTGCCCACGCAATGATATGCGTATAGGAAACTTTTCCGCGTGAACGTGAGCCGAGATATTTATTCAAGAGCGATCTATTTTCATCCAGCACACGAACAGGGATAATTCGAAGTGAAGTCGCCGTTGGCAACGCAAGCGATGCTTCCATATTATCAACGATCTTCCCTGCCACGCCGCTGATGGCG
This sequence comes from Bacteroidota bacterium, assembly GCA_025355705.1. Classification (GTDB taxonomy): domain Bacteria; phylum Bacteroidota; class Ignavibacteria; order UBA10030; family UBA8401; genus UBA8401. The sequence continues at coordinate 1,838 of JANXZD010000065.1, forward strand.
GAAAGTTGTTTATGCACAGCGGCCAATGACGGTTGCATGTGTGTGACAGGCGCAGTTTTCGGAGCAGACTCTACCTTCACTTCATGTTCGCCATTTGGCGAGGAGGTTTTTTTGACAACAGATTTTTTGGGAAGATCGACCGAACCTGAAGCAACTACTTCTGCAAACAATTGCTGCCATGTTTCATTGACAGAATTGGGATCATCGATATATTGTTGAAGGACATCCCACACATAACTGGTGTTTGGACCGAATGATTCTAATACTTCTTCAAATTTTTGCGAAATTGCATTTGCAGACATACGTACTTTCTCTAAATAACATTTGGAATTGATTACGGACTAAAATATACGATTTTCCGAGTATTATTGAAACCTGAAATTGGTGTTCATGTACGAAGACAGAGACTTTAAAAAATTATGGCAATGCCAGATATTTGAAGTTCTTGAAACGAACCACCCCTGTTCCGGAAGCATACAACGCAGGGCGTAAACTTAAAAAATCGTAGAATGTATTATGGTTATATCCGGAGACATCCATTCGTATATCATGGCGTTTCCAACTCTTTCCATCATTACTGTAATACAGTGAAACAAGATTTCTGTCGTTGATGAGTCTGATCCATCCTTTTCGTTGGACCTCATTTGGTTTTGCTAAAATTCGATCCAACCCATAACGATGCAGAATCATAGAAGTATCGTTGAACGCCAATCCGGCGTATGAACGATTGTTATAAAAGACGAGCATTCCTGCCGTAACAGAATCTGTAAGTTCAAACTCAACTTCAATTTGATATGAAAGATCGCCATTAACGAACCAAAGCGGAGAAGTATTTGCCGGTGAATTCCCTTTCCCTTTTAATACTAAACTTCCATTCTCATAGCGATAACGATCACTGTCGTTCTTATCTCCCTGGTAAAAACTCCACTGGAATCCCATCTTGTTCGTGGAGAAATCATCAGAGAATGGAAATCCATGATCACTGCTGATTCCTTTGAATGGTTTAGATATCGGTTTTGCAGGATCAACACCAGATAATTTCATCCAGCCGTCCTTTGTCCATTCGATCGGTTCAAGCAGTGTTTGTCTTCCAAGTGTGACCTGCCCCCAGTTTATGTACCAATGCTAAGTTAGTAAATTTCTTCAGGCATTGGCAAGCTGAAGTGGATAAAAAGTTTCTGGTGCTGGTGGTCGATATTTCAAACTACTGTGTGG
>JANXZD010000104.1 GCA_025355705.1 Bacteroidota bacterium
GCCGAACGCGTTGCAGCAGATGGGATATACAGTTTCATTCGTCACCGATGCGGAATTGCTGACCGGTAATCTTGCGCGATATGATGCGATTGTTGCGGGAATTCGTGCGTACAATACGCGTGATCAATTACGAATATCCAATGGAAATCTAATGAAGTATGTTGAACAGGGAGGAACGTACGTTGTTCAATATCAAACGGCGATAAAAGGAGAGACTGATAATATCGCCCCGTACAAAATGGAATTATCGCGTGACCGGGTAACGGACGAAAATGCCGAAATGAATTTCCTGAAACCAAATCATCCTCTGTTGAATTATCCGAATAAAATATCTTCCAAAGATTTTGAGGGTTGGGTTCAGGAGAGGGGATTGTATTTTGCTTCATCGTGGGATAATAGATTTGAAACAGTTCTTTCGTGCGCCGACCCGAATGAGAAAGCGCTGCAGGGAAGTCTGCTGATCGCAAAATACGGCAAAGGGAATTATATTTTTACCGGACTGGCATTCTTTCGCCAATTGCCTGCGGGAGTTGAAGGGGCATACCGTTTGTTTGCAAATCTGATCTCGGTTGGGAAATAATGAAGAAACAGTTCAACTCCGATCTATCGGATTTTGTTTTTACGGAAAGCGGGAAGCCGAGCAAATCCCGTGTTACGTCTATCAATATTGATAACCGATGGATCCCCGTCTTTACCAATGAGTATTGGACGTCAAAGCAGCGTCAGGCTCATTCCGTTCATGAAGTATCATACCGTGCTTGTTTTAAACCGCAATTACCTCGTTTTTTTATCGAACGATTGACGAAGATCGGTGATGTTGTGTATGATCCATTCTCAGGGAGAGGTACAACGATCATTGAAGCGGCTCTGTTGCAAAGGAATGTCATTGCAAACGACATCAATCCCCTTAGTAAGGTCCTCTCTCAGCCCCGTTTAGTTATTCCAACTATTGAAGAAATTATCGGACGATTGAAGAATATAGCGGTGAAGAAGAATATCTCTTCTGATGTCGATCTATCGATGTTCTATCACAAAAAGACATTGATGGAAATACTTTCTCTTAGAAGATATCTTCTCTCTCGAACAAAGAATGGAACAGAAGATTCTATTGATAGCTGGATCAGAATGGTTGCAACAAACAGATTGACTGGACATTCAAAAGGATTCTTTTCTGTCTATACGCTTCCTCCGAATCAAGCAATTTCAGCAGAGAGTCAGACGAAAATCAATACTCTGCGAAAGCAAAAACCGGAATATCGAAATACACGCGACATTATTCTGAAAAAATCAAAACAACTGATCAATCAGATCGATGAAGAGCAGAGAAAATCACTGCGGGGTGTTGCAAAAAAAGCAACATTTCTTACCGGAGATGCAAGAACGACAAAAAAGATCAGGAATAATTCTGTTATGCTTACCGTAACATCACCGCCGTTCCTTGATGTGGTGCAATATGGAAAGGATAATTGGCTCCGATGCTGGTTCAATGGAATTGATGCGGAAAATGTATCAAAGAATATTACTATGTCCCGCACAACGGACGATTGGTGCGATGTGATGGGTGATGTGTTCCGGGAACTCCATCGAATTACAAAAAAAAATGGGTGGGTTGTCTTTGAAGTCGGTGAGGTAAGGAAAGGTAAAACTAAATTAGAGGAATATGTTGTTGAATTAGGATTAGAAGCGGGTTTTATGTGCGAGGCGATTATGATCAATCAACAGCAATTCACAAAGACGGCGAATATCTGGGGAGTTGCCAATAACTCCAAAGGGACGAATTCGAACAGGATCGTTATTTTTAAAAAAATGAAATTTTCTTGATTATCTGGTCCAGTTTAAGATATTTTTTTGATATACTGAAGCAAAAAACATTGAAAATACTGCATATTTGCTTTTCAATAGCTCTGTTTTTCACACTCTCGGTTGCTCAACAAAGCCAGCCTGATACACTCACTGCATTTCGTATTAATGAAGAATTTGTGTCCGATGGAATTCCTAGCGAAATCTTTTGGCAAACAGCACATCGTATTCAAAATTTCACGCAGCGTGAATTAAGCTATGGTCAACCCGCTTCGGATGTCAAGAGTGGGGGCGGCGGCCGTCGATTCAAGTGATGCGGCTCCGAGCTCCCGGTACAGCCTTTGATTATCGAGGCGCTGCCGCACTTGCCGCAAAATGCCGGCATGCCACTGCGAACCATCGATGTCACGCGCTATGTCACGCCGCTGCGCGAAGACGGCTCGCTGCCGGCCATCGTCGAAGCCGACGACGACGGCCTGTACGTGCTCAAGTTCCGCGGCGCCGGCCAGGGCCCGCGCGCATTGATCGCCGAGCTGGTGGCCGGCG
>JANXZD010000143.1 GCA_025355705.1 Bacteroidota bacterium
GCCAGCATCTACGGCGGAGCGCACAGCAACCATGTGACGGAAATGGCACTGGTGAGTTTCCCGGACGGATCGTACCTGGAATTGATGGGCATTCAGCCCAATCCATCCATTGCCATTGATCAACGAAACCAAGAAAGGAAAAAAACCTAGAACAAGTGCCGGCATTATCGTCCCAAAAACATATGCGCTTTTTTGAATTGGAACGGTACAATGTGCGTACGGTGTTAACGTCTTCAACTGAAATCCAAACTTCATTTGTTTAAACGAAAGTTTTCCCGCAAACATCCATGACACCCCGTGAACAAGTTCATGCATCACGATTCCCAACGCGAAGATCGGAAAAAAATACCAAGGCAATAAAATATCGCTTGCATTTTTTATTGGTTCAAATCCCCATACTGCCGCAAACATTAAAAATTCCGCAATGGCAAATACGCCAAACGGCAGAGAAGCCGTCTGGGCTTTTATCATTGGGATGGAAAAATCGATTTTGTTTTGAGATTCTTTGACCAAATTTTTTTATAAATGAAACGAAAAATAAGTCTAACATCTAAAACTCTGTTCACAAACAATCTTTTCTTAGACCTTCACAAACCATTTCTTCTTATACATCACCCAAACAACTAGATACATCACGCTTATCCATACGATCGCATGCATCAATGATGCATTGAGAGGAGAAAAATACGGATCAAAAAGATTTTGAGTGAGAATAGTTTTAAGAGCAACATCTGCATTCGTTCCGTCGTTTAACTGCACATTAAATTTCCATAATCCCATTGCTCTGCCGGCAACCCCGGAAAGAACAAAGACAAAGATCGCATTCATTCCATACACGGTGAACGGATACGCCCATTTTTTAATGCCTTTTGCATCGATCAGAAAATAAAAGATCCCAAAGATACACATTGCCCAGCCCGCCATAAAAATTGTATACGAAACCGTCCAGAGACTTTTGTTGATCGGCATCCACATGTCGAGGATTGCTCCAAGCAGAAGGAATCCTGCGCCGAATGTGAATAACCATGCCGATTTTTCAATTTTAGTATGTTCCGAAGTCCGAAGATAATCACCGACAAGCGCACCAAACAGCGATGAAGCGATAGCGGGAATTGTACTGATGATCCCTTCCGGATCCCATGTTTTTGTTGCACCCCACATATGTCCCGTTAATAGGATCGAATCGATATAGGCTGCAAAATTCTTTCCCCGTTCAAATAATCCTGCACCAAATTCCGGAATTGGTATGTAGAACATCATCAAACAATATGAAATGAACAATACTCCTATTGTGATGATCTGTGTGCGAGTGCTGGTGTATAAATACACGAAGGAAGCGATAAAATAACAGATTGCAATACGCTGTAACACACCGGGAATGCGGAGGGCGCCAATGTTGAAATGATGACCCCATAACAATCCAAATGGAAATCCGGCGAGGAAAAGTCCAAGTCCGAAAATAATCGCCGAACGGCGAAGAACACCAAGCAGCAATTTTTTATTGTTGTCTCCTTTTGCTCTTCTCACCGCAAACGAAAACGTCATCGAGACACCGACGATCCAGAGAAAGAACGGAAAAATGAAATCGGTAAATGTCCACCCGTTCCATGCCGCATGTTCTAACTGCGGATAAATATTCCCCCATGAACCGGGGTTGTTGACAAGGATCATTCCTGCGATCGTGAATCCGCGAAATGCATCAAGAGAGATAAGGCGTTCTGGTTTCATACTATTCCTTTTTTAAAGTTTCTCTTAAAAATTATTGGACAATCAAGATCTTATATCCACGCGGCGGCAGCGTGATCTTTGCAGCATTTTTGAAACTTACAGGACTTCCCGTAAACGCATCAATGAATTTCAGCGGAATGTCCGCCGGAAGAAATAATGCCGCGAGTTCATCCTGATTTGTTCCGTTAAAGAGAACAATGACCGTATTCTTTCCCGATGAACGAAGGAATGAATATATTTTATCGGGATTATTATTTTTGATACGTTCAAATTTCCCAATAGCAAGCGCCGGATTATTTTTTCGGATCGAATACAGTGTTGTATAAAAATCCCGCCATTGATTTTCAACTGCCCAATCGATCTCGAATTTTTCGAATAGTCCCAATGTTTTTTTACTTCCAACTTCTTGTCCGTTATACAACAACGGAACGCCGGGAAACGTATTGACAATAACTGCGGCAAGTTTTGCTCCGTCATCCCCAAGTCGTATCACATCCGGATTGTCCCAAGCATTTTCATCATGGTTCGAACTGAAACGCATTCGCAACGATCGTTGCGGATATTCCCGTGCTTCGTGTGCGATAACCGAATCAAATTCAGCCACCGTTTTACCACCATCAATCACCTCTTTTAATGTTCCGTAGAAATTCCAAGAATAGGTTAGATCGAACGCTTTAAGATGATGTTCCGGCCACTGTCCTTCGGAAAGCATCATGACCGGTTTGATCGAATCAAGTGCGGCTCGGGCATCATTCCAGAAATCTGTAGGAACCATTTCGGCAACATCGCATCGGAATCCGTCGAGACCGATATCGCGCACCCAATATTTCAACATCTCGATCATATATCGGCGCATCTCTTTATTGTTATAGTTTAGATCGACAACATCGGACCAATCAGCAACGGGCGGGACGAAATTTCCCATTGAATCTTTTGTGAACCAATCTGGATACTCCTTGAACATTTTGCTGTCCCACGAAGTATGATTTGCTACAAGATCGATAATGATCTTGAATCCTAGTGCGTGTGATTTTTTCACCAACCGTTTGAAATCTTCCAGAGTTCCAAATTCAGGATTAATTCCATAATAATCTCTGATCGAATATGGTGAACCGAGGCTTCCTTTTCGTTTTTCAATTCCAACAGGATGGATGGGCATTAACCATAACGTGGTAACACCAAGTTTTTTCA
>JANXZD010000261.1 GCA_025355705.1 Bacteroidota bacterium
ATGGAAAGATTGAATCGATAAAACTAAAAATTACTCCTTCGAAAGAATGGAAAATTGTTAATCTAAAAAATAAAATCGTTGCTCCGGGATTCATTGATATACATGTTCACTTGCGCGAACCGGGATTTGAACATAAAGAAACGATCGAAACCGGAACATTATCAGCGGCTCACGGCGGTTTCACTGCTGTGTGCTGCATGCCAAATACAAATCCTGCCATTGATGATGAATCCATTGTAACCTTTATTAAAACTCAAGGGAAAAAAGCACACGAAGGAATTGTCGACGTTTTTCCTATCGCTTCGGTCAGCAAAGCACGTCAAGGAAAGACATTGGCTCCTATCGCTGAACTTGTTCATGCCGGTGCAGTTGGATTAAGTGATGACGGTGCTCCGGTATTTGATGCAAAGATCATGCGTCGAGCGTTGGAGTATGCATCAATGTACAATGTACCTGTTATGCAGCATTGCGAAATTCCGGAATTAGCTCATGGTGGCGTGATGAACGAGGGGCAAGTTTCAACAGAACTCGGATTGCCGGGAATTCCCGGAGTTGCCGAGGAAATCATGATCGCGCGGGACCTTATCCTTACTGAATACACAAACTCTCGATATCACGTATGTCACATGAGCACGGCGCTTGCTGTTGATCTTGTTCGACAAGGAAAGAAAAAAGGAATAAAGGTAACCTGCGAAGTAACTCCGCATCATTTTGCGGTGACGGAAGAAATAGTTCGTTCGTATGATACCAATACAAAAATGAACCCGCCGTTGCGTACGCAAAAAGACATTGATGCAATTAAAGAAGGATTACGTGATGGAACAATTGACGTTATTGCTACTGACCATGCGCCACATTCACTTGATGAAAAAGAAGTAGATTATATTCAAGCACCGTTTGGAATTGTGGGATTAGAGACAGCGATCGGACTTTCCATTTCGGAATTAGTGGAACAGAAATATCTTACGATGAAACAATTGATCGAAAAATTCTCTACAAATCCGCGCAGAATTGTTGATAAAGAAATTCGAATAGCAGAAGGGGAATGTGCAAATCTTACATTCTTTGATCCTTCCGTTGAATGGACGGTTGATATAAAACAATTCAAATCGAAATCTAAAAATTCACCATTTGATGGAAGATCTCTTAAAGGAAAAGCAGTCGGTATATATAACAATGGGAAGATGATGTTATATTGATGCGGATTGTGAATTCAAATATCTTTAGTAGTATTCCGGAAATACTTCTAGGAATGAGTACCTCAGAAGGCGGAGTGAGCGAAGGTAAATTTGGATTGAATCTGAGTTTTAATGTCCATGATTCTGTCGATAGTGTGATCGAAAATCGGAGACGATTTTTTACTTCATTAGGTATCCTCGAATCTCAAATTGCATTTACTCAGCAAAAACATACGACGAACATTACTCTTGTTGATCGATCCGGTATGAACGAAAATTGTGATGCGCTTCATTCAAATTGCAAGAATGTCTTTCTCGCAATTAGTATTGCGGATTGTACGCCTGTGATGTTGTATGATAAAGGACATCACGCAATAGCTGGTATTCATGCAGGGTGGCGTGGTACGGCGGGTCGAATCGTTAAAAAAACGATCAATGAAATGCAAAGGTCGTACGGGACAAATGCTGAAGATATTATCGCATTTATCGGTCCGTCTGCCGGGAAATGCTGTTATGAAGTCGGAAGGGAAGTTGCAGAGCAATTTCCAAAGGAATGTTCTGTCATTAAAGAACGTGGGAAATACATGCTTGATGTTAAACAATCAAATATGATACAACTTCTTGAAAATGGTGTGCTAAATTCCAATATTGAAATGCATCCTGATTGCACAATTCATAATAATATATACCATTCGTTTCGACGAGACGGCAATCAATCCGGCAGAATGCTTGCCATTATAGGAATAAAAGGATAAGAATTTTATGTGTGGAATAGTTGGATATATCGGCAGTAACAATGCGTTGCCTATGTTGATCGATGGATTGAAACGTCTGGAATATCGTGGGTACGACTCTTCGGGGATTGCAATCTTGCGAGACGGAGTAATTCATTTGCAAAAAAAAGTTGGCAAAGTTACCGAATTGGAAAAAGTAGCGCCGCTAAAAGAATATTCCGGATCAATCGGAATCGGTCATACTCGTTGGGCAACACATGGCGAGCCGAGTGATGTTAATGCTCACCCTCATATGAGCAATGATGGTACGATTGCAATGATTCATAATGGGATCATTGAAAATTACCATACCATCAAAACCAAACTGGAAAAACTTGGATATAAATTTAAATCAGCCACGGATACTGAAGCATTAGTTCATCTTATTCAGGAAATGAAAAAAGTCTCCGGTGATCTGGAAACGGCTGTTCGTCTCGCACTTCGTCAGGTTGATGGAACATATGGTATTGCTGTTATCTCATCACAGGAACCAGATAAGATCATCGCTGCGCGAAAAGGAAGCCCGTTGATCATCGGTGTTGGCGAGAACGAACATTATGTCGCCTCTGATGCAGCTGCAATCATTCCATATACTCGACAGGTTGTGTATTTGGAAGATGGCGAGATTGCTGTTCTTACAAAAGGCACATTTGAGACCAAAACAATCGATAATGTGGAAAAGATAAAACAGATCCACGAAGTTACATTTGATATTGAAGAAATAGAAAAGGGCGGTTACGATCATTTCATGTTAAAAGAAATTATGGAGCAGCCGGAAACGCTCCGTAATGCAATGCGCGGACGTGTTCTTTTGAATGAAGGAAATGCAAAACTAAGCGGACTAAATGATGTTACGCTATTACTGGAAAATGCGCAACGGATAATCATTACGGCGTGTGGAACTTCATGGCATGCCGGACTTATTGGTAAATATGCTATTGAAGAGTTTGCCCGCATTCCTGTTGAAGTGGAATATTCATCGGAATTTCGCTATCGTAAACCGGTCATTCATAAAGATGATGTTGTAATTCCTATCTCACAGTCGGGTGAAACCGCTGATACTCTGGCTGCACTCAACCATGCGAAGGAGCTGGAGCTCACTCTCCCGGAAGTCGCCGACTTCGCGGCTGTCCCCGG
>JANXZD010000263.1 GCA_025355705.1 Bacteroidota bacterium
CGTTGGATAAAAACTGAACGCACCGTAACCGAATGTTCCGGTCATCTTCCCTTTATGTTTCGCTCCATGCGACTGTGCGCAATCCTCGATCAGTACAAGGTTTTGTTTTTTCGCAATTGCCGATATGGTATCCATTTCACATGATTTTCCATAGAGATGAACAACCATGATCGCGCGGGTCTTTTCCGTGAAAGCTTCTTCAATTTTTTTTGGATCGATATTGTAGGTTAGGATATTTGGCTCAACAAGAACGGGGATCAGATCACAGTGAAGTATCGAAAGGATCGTAGCAATATATGTATTAGAAGGAACAATGACTTCGCTCCCCTTTTCAAGATCCAGCGCACGCAGACATAGAATGAGCGCATCCAACCCATTCGCAACCCCGATGCAATATTTATTGGTATTGAACTCTGCGAATTGCTGTTCGAAATTCTTTACAGCGTTTCCAAGAATGAACCATCCGCTGTTCAGCAGATCATTGAATGAATGTCGATATTCATCAAAGAACGGTGCATTTGTTTTTCGTAGATTTTCATAGTCTATCATGGATATTGCTCGTAGATATAATCTTTAGGATCGAATAATTCAGAAGCAAAAACCAGAAATACAGCATCAGGAGTAAAATGATGCATCGTGTGCCAATCACGCGGCTCAAGGATCAAACATTTGTTCGGATGGTCAAGAACAAAATCCTGTTTCACTGTTCCGTCATTGTTCGAAACGATACAGCTTCCGTGGACACAGATACACGCTTGAAATGTTGTATGATGCCGATGTCCTCCCCGAACCGAATCATCCACTCCGTAAATATAGAATGTCCGTTTCACGTCAAACGGAATCTCCTTCTCTATTACTGTAAGATTCCCTCGTTTATCGGAATGTGTCTTTAATTGAATGATATACGCCATGTGTTGATACGTTCAATGAAGAAATTTTTTTAACGAATAGATATGATAGATTCCAAACGCTTTTCGGTAGACAAACAATATCAACGATTTAAGTGAGAATCCAAATGTACCGGTTCCATGTGAATCGAGCGACGGATCAATTAGTGATATTTCGTTCTTTGCTTTCTGGAGCTCTCCCAAATACGGACCATAGAGCAATCTCAACACTTCATCGGATAATAATCGTCTTCCCAACTCTATCCGATCATGATCAAGAAAACGAAGATAATGAAAATGATAGAAGATCACAGGAAATTCTTGTTCGTTGTTTTTCTCTCTCCCGAACAATCTACCATTTTTTTCAAATACATCATACTGTTGAACATTCCATGCAGCCATTCCTCCGCCACGATGCTGCAATTCGTGAATGCCGTTGAACCGTGATGTCCAATCATCAAGATATTTTTGATCGCCGAATTTTCCATCTTCAAAACGTGCGTAACACCATTCAATGCATCGGTCACGCCACCAGCGAAGTACGGCTAAACCTCGTTCATCGTTCTTAAATGAGACAAATTGAACGCAATATTTTCCACTCAGTGCTTCTTTGTTGTATCGGGGAGAATACCGGTGTTCGGTGATCATCACAGAATCATTTCCCATTTCATCAAACAATACTTTCGGGGATTCAAAAAACATCATATCCGCATCAAGATACGTGCACATATCAACGCGATATTTTTCCAGGATATAAAGAATGGTAGATGATGTCGATGTCCAGCAATATTCTACGCGAGATCGTGTCGGTTTCACGCGAAGCAGTTCCGCATCTTCAAATTCTTTCAATGAAATGATCGTCGCATATTGAAGATCGAGTTTTTGAAGGACAGAATACGACCGATCATCAAACGCAAAGATATACAGATGAAAATCATGGCATACTCTTTCGAGCGAACGGTACAGTGTTAAACCGCGGGATGAATAATTTGAATCGAACAATGTGCAGAAATTATACATTTTTTATTTTCCGCACTAAAATGATATTGTCAAGATACAGATCTTCATTGGAAGGAAGTATTACAGACACCAAAATACCAATTACCGTGAACGGTGAGATCAACACGGTGTTCAATATCTGACGAAGGATTGTGCTGTCGACATATGTCTTTTTATAGATGTATTCGTTGATGAGTTGAAAGATAACACGGACATTAGTCACACTTTTTTTATGTTTCACAACTTCAAAGCCATGCTCCTGTAGAATATGTTTCAGTCCAAACGAAGTGTATCGTGCATAATCGTGCGGCTGCTCATGTTCATCCCACACAAACGGAACAGTTAGCAGAAATTTCCCGTCAATTTTTAAGACACGATTTACTTCGCTCAAAAATTCTGTCGGATTGAACACATGCTCAAACACTTCATTCGCCAGCACAGAATCAAACTCACCGTCATTAAACGGAGTTCTTGTTCCATCGTAGAAAAAATCTGCTTTTGATGTCGTTCGGCTTCGTTCGGTATCAATCTCAACGCCGATATACTGCTGAACGGAAAGATAGGGTTCGTACGGTTTTGTTCCACAGCCGATATCGAGAAGTTTTCCGGAGAGATCTTTTCCCAGATCGATCATTGCAAGGAACAATCCTCGACGAGAGAAATAGAAAGGATTCGTGAATATTCCGATAATTCCCGGATTGAACTGCTCTTTTTTGATGAGAGATGTAAGGAAGCCCATTATTGTTTTTCTAAAAGAAATATTCCAAGAAGGTAAAATAGATCGGGAAACATCGCGGCGATCATTTTTCGAAACAGGTCTTTTGGCTCATTGAACTTTTGCGCTACAATTTTCAACCCGCCGATATCATCAACAAGTTGTTTAAAATCAGAAAATGATAGTTGGTGGACATGCCCTGTGCCATACCATGAATAATTGAACAACATAGGACGCGGCATTCTTCCGTTGAACATCAGATCGAATCGATTCTTCCAAAATGCAAAATTGGGGAATGAAACGATCTGATATTTTGCAACTCGTTTCATTTCTTTCAACAATACTTCGGGATACATCACCATTTGAATCGTTACATTGCAGATCGCATAGTCAAAAGTATTGTCGTCAAACGGAAGCCGTTCATCGATCCTTCCCAAACGAACGTTCAATCCACGCTCTTGGCAAACGGCGACACCGCTTTCCGATATTTCCAACCCGAAATCAACGATACCCTTTTCCCTTTTTAAAAGTGCAAGCAATGCTCCATTCCCGCACCCGAGATCGATCACACGGGAATTTTGTTTTACCATATCCACTATCAGAGGATATTCTGCCCTCTCGCTTTCATGGTGTTGTGAATAATCATAGTTACGATTATCATTTGTTGATGGATCATCAATATGTTGTGTTGGAGTTGACACGTTGTACTTGAAAAGATTGATCATAATAGAAATTATTACTTTAATTCTTTCAATTTCTTTTGTATTGCAACAAAATCTTTCAATGGCTGTGCGGGAAGGCCTGCCCACGTTTCACCGTCAGGAATATTCTTTGTGACCACAGCACCCAAACCAACTGTTGCTTTATTTCCAATGCTGATTCCATTCATTAATGCCGCAGAAGGAGCGATCCAACTATAATCGCCGATCTCTGTACTGCCACCGATCATTGAATGGGCAATGACAGCAGCATGTTTCCCAACAACAACATTGTGCGCAATGTGGACAAGGTTATCAATCTTGGCACCTTCACGAATTATTGTATTGCCCAATGTTCCTTTATCAACACACGTGTTGGCTCCTATTTCAACGCTATCTTCAATGATGACACCGCCGACATGAGGAAACTTTTCAAATTTACCTTGTTCATTTCGGGAATAACCGTAACCGTCTCCACCGATAATTGCCCCTGCTTGTATAATTACATTATTCCCAATGACAACGTTATCATAAATAAAACAATGTCCATAAAGAATAGTACCTTCACCAATCGTACTTTTCCCTACGTACGAAAATGGTCCGATATGGGTCTTGGAATGTACGTTCGCTTCGGGATGAACGAATGCCGTAGGGTGAATTTCATATTTTGGTTTTTCAATAAAATATTTTTCAACAATACGGATATACGCAAGTTTCGGATTCTCAACAACAATGAATATCTTTGTTCTCAATAATTCTTCTGTTATTTTAAATCCGGGATCAACAAGGATCACTTTAGCTTTGCTGGCTGATACATCAATGTCTTTTTTTGAATTGACCCAAACTAAAGAATGTTCCTCAGCTTCGTCGATCGGTTTGACCGTAATGAAAGTAATGTCCTCTTTTTTTCCCTGAACCGTGCAGTTCATTTCAATTGCGGATTCAATCTCAGAAAAAAAATATTTTTTTTCAACCATAGGTATTTCCTCAAATGATCCAACGAACAACTTCGAATGCTTCAGCAAAGTCCGCATTGATCTGAGTTCCGCGGGTTCGCGCCCATCCGGTGATGAATTCTTTAGTAAGATATTTTCGATGATGCTGCGATTTATATTCCATCAAGGCTTTCACTTTCGTATTCACATGCTTCTCTGAAAGGATCACAAACGACTGGGTATTGAACGAAATATTATTCCACAATAACTCATACCCTAAAATGCTGGAATTCTTGAATGCACGAATACCTTCCTCTGAAACCGTATGATGGTCTTGATGAAGATCGTTCGGTGAAGGAAGGAAAATAAGTGAGGGTTGAATGTCTTTTCTTAGTTTGATCAGTTCTTCTAATATTTCCTGGCGGATATAATTTAGTTTGCGCACCTCGTGTTTAAATATTACCAGATTCTTTGGCAGAATACCAAGCACTTTTGTTGCCGCTTTCACTTCAATTTCAAGCGTATTCGAAGGAAAATTCGGCGGTAATGATTGCTCTGCTGTGGAAAAAGCAATGTAATATACATCGTTCCCTTCCTCAGCAAAGCGAGATATTGTTCCACCGCAGCCAAGCTCACCGTCATCAGTATGTGGAGCTAGGATCAATATTCTTTTTTTATTTTTAGTCATAAGTTATTTTCTAAGATGATCAAGAATGATAGAATGTAATTGTTCTGCTCTGTGTTTATATGTATGACTCTTCAATATTCGTTGCTGACCACGATCTGCTATTGCTTTACGTTCTAGTGAATGATCCAAAAGCCAACGCAGCTTCTCTTTACATTCATCGATCGATCGGAATAACACCACTTCTTTATCCTCTTCAAATAACTCACTCATGTTTATTTTCCAATCTGTCAGAAGACACGAACCGGTTCCTGTTACCTCAAAGATACGAACATTTGCCGCATATTCACCTGCCCCATCGCCATGGACATTGAATCCGATTTTTGATTTTGAAAGTGCCTTGAACATCTCAATGCCATAGATGGGTGGCTTCGCAATTTGTTGGATTGCAGAAATATTTTGGAAATTTCTGGGCATTTCTTTTAAAGTATACGCTTTATTTATGAGTGGTAAATTGTATGCGAGATTTTTCAATCCAAGGGATTTCAACAGCATATTTGCAATGTATGCGCTCCGTCGAAAGAACAAATCAGTTGGCGATATCACGGTAAGGTTTGCAAATATTTCCAGATTGACATTTGATCGGATCAGATGTTCGATCAATTCCTGACGGAACATATGAAATTCACTTCCGGGAATTAACGAGCCAATGAACGTAAAATCATTTTCTGGATAGAAGTTGTTCTCCTGAATGCGTGGAATCAACGATGGTTCAAAAGCGTGATGCATTTGAATAACTTTTAGACCCCGTCGTCGAAAATCTGACGCATAATGTTCAGAACAGACCATCATGCAATCAAATGCCCGAAAATCTTCTATATTTTCGTCCGAATAGACTGTGCAGCACCATCCAATAGTGAATCGGACTGTAGGAATTTCTGCCCTTACTCTCTTGACAAAGTCTTTGCCGAATTTTAAGCTGTCTTGAAAAAAAATAACATCCGGTCTGATCTTTTTGATCTGCTCAAAAACAACATCATCATCATTGCAGATAATCCCATGTTCCTTTGCCCAGCATTGCTGCAAAGGTTTTGCGTTTGATACGATCTCGTGCGCTTCAACCCCAAGATCTCGCAGGTGTTGTGCAAAATAATCGGACCACCCGTATGCTTGAGCCATTAAATGGTGATGCTGCTCGTCATACGATTGCGAAAATACCTGTGGATTATGTTCGTAATACTGTTTGAGATAATCACGGTAGTACGTTGTTATTTTAAGGAAACTGTACATCGAAAAATGAATTCATTTATAAAGTGATGTATTATCGTTTATTATTTGATCTCCATGATTCAAAAATTTCTTGAAATATTACCGATAACGATTTCGTGATAGACCAAAGTGGGTAATGTTGTTTCATTTTATGTAGGTCAGAAATATAACAAATGTGGTCACCTTCTCTGTTTTTATCGAAGTACTCGGATTTCATTTTTTTTCCAGAAATCGATTCAATCAGTTGGAATGATTCAAGGATCGATATCGAATTCTCCCTGCCGCCTCCCATATTATACACTTCACCAACTCTCGGTTTTTTCAAAAATTCATTCATGAACATAACGACATCATACGAATGAATATTATCACGTACTTGTTTTCCTTTATAACCATAGATATTATATTGTTTTTCGACCACATTACATTTTATTAAGTAACTAAGAAATCCGTGTAATTCCACTCCACTATGATTTGGTCCTGTCAAACAACCACCGCGGAGA
>JANXZD010000306.1 GCA_025355705.1 Bacteroidota bacterium
GACCAGATACTTCCTTCACCTTCGTTTCCTAAACGGAAAACATCAGCACTTCCTTGTTGAAAATCGATTGCGATGTACGCGTTGTTTTGGAACATTCTCATTTTGCGCATTTTGTTCCGAGAAATCCGGCTGGCTGTAACGTTTGCAACACAGCCATTCTCAAATTGTAACCGGGCGTTTGCAATATCCGGCGTATCCGAGACTACAGCAACACCATTTGCATCGATCTGCTTTACCGGTGAGTTGACCAAACTTAAAATGATATCAATATCATGGATCATTAAATCGAGAACAACAGCAACATCGGTCCCACGGGGATTGAATTGAGCCATACGATGCGATTCAATGAACATCGGTGCAAGTTTATATGACTCGAGTGAAATAATTGCAGGATTGAACCGTTCGATATGTCCGACCTGAATCAGCACGTTTTTTTCATTTGCCAATGCAATCAATTCATCAGCTTCTTGAAGTGTTGATGTGATCGGTTTTTCGATCAACACATGTTTACCAGCCTTGATAATTTTTTTGGCAACTTCACAATGCGTTGTTGTTACCGTTGCAATACTTACGGCATCAACGTTCTGAAGCATTTCTTCAATAGTAGCGAACGCTTTTACTTTGAATTTTCCCGCAATTTCTTTTCGTTTTTCTTCATTCACATCAAAAACACCGATGAAATTCACCGTTTCAATTTCTGCATACATTTTTGAGTGAAGTGAACCGAGATGTCCGACTCCGACAACCCCAACGTTTAATTTTTTTTCCATTATTTTTTCACATTCTGTTGATAGATAGGACGTGATATAGGATTTGTCTGTGGGGGATAAACAAAGCTTGAACTTTTTCCCGACTCATTGGTGCCCGGACTTTTTCCACGAACATATCCAATAATGCGGTCAAATCCTCCAAACTGACGATCATAGTAATATACAATCGCAGTATAATTATTCAATGTGCGCCAATCATTGCCTTCTAACGTCAGCCAATCTTGATTGATTACTTTTCCCTCAGAATCGATATCCCCCAAGACATACTGATAATCATACACACCGCGACGAAGCCAAACTTCCAGAGTGAAGAGTTGTGATACAGGATCACGTTTCATTTCAAATTCGGGAAGAACCATCCACTCTGAAAATCCACCGACGAGGAATATTTTCCCTTGCGGCTGATCAACTAAGCGAAGCCGCATTTCCACGTCAAGATAATCAGAATTTGCCCCCGTAAATGGTTTTAATTTTGTTGCTCCGTTTGCGTCAGGCTTTCCCTGCCATTGAAACCGCGATACATCAGGATTATCTTTTAAAATCACGGGTTTATTATTTGGATAAAAAGATGTCGAAGAAAGATCTAATCTCCGATATTCATTTCCGGGAGCAACATCTCTCCTCCAGAACGTCTTTGTCGGCTTATAAAAATTTTCCACGAACGTTTCAGCGCTATTGTCATCAACTTCTATTCTGTTAGTGTGTTCAAAGTCCCAATTTTTTATGATATCAACCGTCCTAACGTCGGAATGATTGATGCCGGTATTTGATCCAAGATTTTCCTGCGGGACAGTGACGGTAACAGAAATGAAGTTCATTGCATTCAATGGAGCATTATAATTCGGATGATATTTATTTTCGATAACGATCGATGTCGTGGCAAGCGCCTCAGCAACAATGAATTTTCCCGATGCAAGAACTTTGTCACCATCATCTCGGTTCACAATAGTGTACACGTAGTTTCCTGAGTACAAAAATTGAACAAAGTTCTTATTGTTCGGGAACGAATTTTTATAATGATAAGAGTAATGATACACTCCGTTTGGTGCAGTCGTATAGAACAATGTCATTGCTCGAATCTTCACCGGATCGTTGACAAAAAGATTCTCATCTATTTTCCAATCCTTTGACGCATGCTTAAAAATGATCTCAACATTCGGCGGGAGCGATGTCGTCACATCAAATTCTATCGTGATATATTCTGAAGTTACGATGATCGGCGGACGATATTCATCATCATTTGCATACGTACGAAGGCCGAAGATCTCCACTTGCGATAGTGAAAACATTGAGACAATAATTAATAATAAAAATATCTTTTTCATAGATCGTTCCTTGTGGTGACGCAAGATCTAGTGTCACAATGTGTAGATTTGTTTCAACCAATCGAAAAATTCTTTAACATCATGGAAGAGATAATCCGGAGACAATTTTATTACATCGGTTTTACCATAGGAATCCCAAACAACCGAAGCAATATCCACCCCCACTTCGCGTGATGCTTTAAAATCTGCAACCGCATCACCGACCATCAGCACATCATCTGGTACCAGTGAGAATTTTTCAAGGATCTTTCTAATTCCATTACCCGAGGGCTTGAATTCATCAACATCATCACCTGTCACTGTCGTTTGAAAATACTGAGTAATGTTGAATTGTTCGAG
>JANXZD010000308.1 GCA_025355705.1 Bacteroidota bacterium
CTCATTCTTTCCGGCGATACAAGCAAGCCCATTGAAGTCTTTGGGGACAAAGAGCGGCTCCGTCAGGTGCTGGTGAATCTTATTGAGAATGCGATCAAGTATTCTGAACCGAACGATACGATTACGGTGAAATTCACTGAACTGCATGACTCAGTAGAACTTTCCGTAGAAGATACCGGGATCGGCATTCCGCCGCAGCATCTGCCGAGGATTTTTGAACGGTTCTACAGAGTTGATAAGAATCGCTCCCGTGATGTCGGCGGATCCGGACTTGGGCTTGCTATTGTCAAACATATCATCGAAGCGCATGATTCGATCATTCATGTTGAGAGCGTTGTGGGCATTGGAACGAAATTCACGTTTCTTGTGAAAAAATCGGGCGTCAGTTAAGGATAACAATGAACGTCATTCTGAGCCCCGATGAATTCGGGGCGAAGAATCTAATTGTCAATAAGTGTTCAATGCAGAAAAGTTATGTTTATATCATGACGAATAATTCGAGGACATTGTATATAGGTGTGACCGCCGATTTAAGTAAGCGCGTCTCTGAACATAAGAGACTTTTTGCAGATGGTTTTACAAAACGATATAAAATTACAAAAACTTATTTATTTTGAAGAATTTTCAGATATTCGGTATGCTATTGAACGGGAAAAACAATTGAAGGGTTGGTTACGAAGGAAGAAAATTGCATTGATTGAATCTGTAAATCCTGAATGGAAAGAAATAATAGTTTAAAATTTCATTTACTCTGAGATTCTTCGGTCGCTTCGCTTCCTCAGAATGACGAAATACTCTCAAGGTTACTTCAATAATGGAAAGAAATAGAAGTATAAATTTCAAACGCACCAGATTCTTCGACCGCTTCTTGCCCGGCAGAACGTCTTTGTCGGGCTGGTCGTTTAAGCAGGCGCGCTCTCAGAATGACGAAATATTCGTATGACTACTTCAACTGTAAACGGACGCGGTGCAGGTTCCAATCCGACCAATCGTTTTGAAAAAATATCGTACGAGATCATTGAAGAAGAGATCGATCCTTCGAATAGGGTCGTCACACAATTCTTTCGCGATACTTCGAAATCCGCACTAGCCAAGAACGATTCGCCGGATATTGGTTTCACGTTCGATCTTAATCCGTACAGAGGATGTGAACATGGGTGCATCTATTGTTATGCGCGTCCGAGCCATGAGTATCTCGGCTTCTCCGCGGGTTTGGATTTTGAAACGAAGATCATGGTGAAGCTAGAGATTCATCATCTGCTCGAAAAAGAATTCCAGAAAAAAAGTTGGAGACCGTCCACAATATCGTTGTCAGGAAATACCGATTGTTATCAACCGATCGAACGGAAATTGCAGCTCACCAGAAAATGTCTTGAAGTTCTCTTGAAATATCGAAATCCGGTCGGGATGATCACAAAGAATGCGCTCATCACGCGGGACATTGATCTGCTTTCGGAACTTGCAGCGCTGCATCTTGTGAATACCACCATCACTATTACAACGCTGGATAAGGAACTGCATCGGAAGATGGAACCGCGAACGTCATCACCCGAAACACGATTGGATACAATAGAGCTTCTTGCAAAAGCCGGAATTCCGGTCGGCGTAAGTTTATCTCCGATCATTCCCGGATTGAACGATATTGAAATTCCGGCGATCATCAAACGGGCACACGAACATGGCGCAACGTTTGCGTTCTATACTATGCTTCGACTTCCTTACGCTGTAAAAGATCTTTTTGTTGAATGGCTGCAGCAACAGTATCCGGAGAAAGCGGAAAAAGTGATCAACCGTATTAAAGAAGTGCGAGAGGGAAAGTTGAACAATGCAGAATTTGGAAAACGAATGACCGGCAGCGGTGAGATCGCAGATTCGATCGGTCAATTATTTGATGTGACCTGTAAAAAATATGGTTTGAACGAACAGACCCACCATTTACGAAAAGATCTGTTTGTGGGGAAGCATAAGAAACAGACAGAGCAGATGGATCTGTTCTGAACAATACCTAGATCGCCACGCCCGCCTGAATGACGCAGTCGGGCAGGTCGTGGCGCGTATCGCGCCACTCCTCGCGATGACGAGGTCAATTCATTTTCGAGATCACTTCTAAATATTTTTTTGTATGTCTCTTCCGGAAATTCCGACCGAAATATTGCCACTCTTCCCGCTGAATGTGGTGTTGTTCCCGCAGTCACAACTGCCATTGCACATTTTTGAAGAACGGTATAAAATATTGGTGAACGAGTGTTCCACATCCGATTCCGTTTTTGGACTTATTCTTGTGCACGAACAACAGGTGCGAACGATCGGGTGTACTGCAATGATCAAGGAAATTATCAAACGCTACGATGACGGAAGAATGGATATTATTGTGGAAGGGAGACGGCGATTTCAACTGCACAATTTTGTTGAAGCGCCTCATCCGTATTACTCCGGACGGGTTTCGTGGATGGATGACCATGATGAGGCAGCGGATGAACAATTGCGCATCCGTGCGGTGGAGCTGCATAATCAGTTTGTGAAGATCGTTTTTACCGGGATCGTGCAGCAGGTGAACATCAATGATGTGCGAAAAACGAGAGCGTTTCATTTGGTTCAAAAATCGGGAATGGAGTTGATCGAGCGGCAGGTGTTTTTGGCGATGGATTCTGAGAACAAACGACTGCAGTTCCTTATTCACCATTTGGAATCGCTGATGCCGCTTCTTGTATCGAACAAAGCGGTGGAAGAGATGGCAAAGAACGATGGGTATGTGCAGGAGTAGAATAACTTACGTCATGCCGAATCCCAACGCGATTCCTTCGGGACAATTTTTCAGAAGTCTCTAGTGATTGTTTTGCAGAAAAATCTTGCTTTCAATTTTCAACTTCGTTAAGTTAGTGGTGCAATGGAAAACATTCCGAATCACATTACGAAGATACCATCGCTGTTGAAGTTTGAGATCGATGAACTTCACATTGAAACTGAAAAACATTACTGGAACTATTGCGTGAACTGCGGAACACAACTTGACAGTCG
>JANXZD010000333.1 GCA_025355705.1 Bacteroidota bacterium
TCTTTAAAACGGCAGTAGTATCAACTGAATCAACAATCACAGCCGGTCGTTGTTTTTCTTGGTTCTTGACGACCTCTTGAAATGACGTCTCTTTTACTGGCTTATGAGGAGCAAGTGTCTCAACATAGTTTAATAGATAAAATGATATTGCTGCAACGATGATAACGGCAGTAATACTAAAGATGCGAACACGAGAACGACGATTCTGCTTTAAATCTTCATCGACCTTTTCCGGTTTGAGATAAAGTCGAATATCATCAGTCGAAGCAGCGGTCTCTTGTTTATGTTCGGGAGTACTTTGGATGTCATATTTATGCATGACTTCTGCAGCATTAAGACCAATCGCTTCTGCATATGCCTTGATGAATGCACGAACATATGTTTGGGGCAAAACGTCGAATGTACCTTGCTCTATAGCTTGTAGATACTTATTGCTGATGCGGGTAAGTTTTGAGATATCAGCGAGTGTGATATTTTTAGATTCACGTGCATTTCGTAGTTCGTCGGAGAATGAGTTCATTGATTTTAAATTGAATAACTGTTGAGTTGTTTATATAAGGTAAAAAAAAAAGAGGTCGGCTACAAGAAACAATATTACACTGTCTGTTATACATCAAGTACTTCACGGATTTTCTTAGCCAGTTCTTCTATTTTGTATGGCTTTTGTAGAAATCCATCGATGTTTTTTGCAAATTTCTTTTCTTCAAGAATTGCATCGCTGTATCCGCTTGAAACGATGACTTTACAAGGTAATTTTAAGGATTTAATTTTTTGAAATACTTTTTTGCCGCCGATCTGCGGCATATTCATATCAAGGAAGACCAAATCAAAATTATTCTTCTGTGAGAGAATACTGATCGCCTCTTTCCCTCCCGCAGCAGATGTTACCGAATACCCAAGATCACGCAACATTGTGCTCAACGTTAGACGTATGAATTCTTCATCATCAACAACCAAAACGGACTCATTGCCCCCGACAATATTTTTTGGTTGAGCAACAAACATTTCCAGTGGAATTTTATCGTAGAGAGAGAAGGAGAGAGTAAATGATGTTCCTTTTCCAACTTCACTGTTGAATGAAACAGTACCGTTATGAGATTTCATTACACCATAAACAACGGAAAGCCCTAACCCGGTCCCCTTGCTTTGACCTTTCGTAGAAAAGAACGGGACAAAAATTTGCTGTTGCACTTCCTTTGACATCCCTGTTCCCGTATCGGTTACATTTATAATAACAGTTTTTTCTTTTTTGATATCAACGATGGTTTGAATGATCAACTTCCCGCCGGATGGCATGGCATCGCGGGCATTGATGAGTAGATTTAATATTGCTTGTTGTATCTGCCCTTCATCTCCGTTAATAATTGCAGGCAACACCGAGAAATCCCGCGCTATGTCGACGACAGAATTTGCGCTTGGTTCAAAGATGCGAAGTGTCTCATCGATAATTGCATTAAGATTGATAGGATGGAATTCGATTGGTGTTCTTCGTGCGAATGTGAGCAATTGCTTTGTCAACGATTTTCCTCGTGTTGATGCGGTTTCAATAATATCAACGAACGGATACATCTGATTGTTTGGCCTCATACGGCGTCGCATGATCGATGATGCTCCCATAATGGACGTTAAGATATTATTGAAGTCATGCGCGATTCCACCGGCAAGATTGCCTATGCTGTCGATTTTTTGTGCTTGCATAATCTTGTTCTCAAGCAATTTCTTTTCCGTGATATCGCGGACAACACAACGCAGCAGCAACGGGTTGTTATTCTCATCGTATACCAATGATGTATTGACCGAAACATCGATCAAATTTCCTGATTGAGTTACCATTTGTTCTTCACTGCCCCGGATCTCTTTTTTTCCTTTAAATGAATTTTTAAGAAGTTCATTGATATGAGTGTGCATTTCTATAGGGTAGAGGAATGTTAAATGTTTTCCAATGATCTCGGGTTTTGTATAGCCCAATGTTTGAGATTCCGTTAAGTTACAATTAACGATAATTCCATCATTGTCGACAAGATGATACATGTCCGGAGAATGTTCGAAGAGATCGGCGTATCGCTTTTCTGATTCCGTGAGTTTATCGAAAAGATGAGCATTGTTCAACGCAACGCTGATCTGATTGCTGAATGCTGCGATCAAACTCACTTTTCGTTCCGGAAAGAATTCCTTGGTTCCACTTGCAAGGAGCAATATTCCTTCCGTTTTATCGGCAACTTTTAACGGAACAGAGACCCATGATACGATATTCAACAATCGAAGATTGTTATGGAAGACAATTTCTTCGGTGGTATTTGTTTCAATGTTCGTCCGAATCTCTTGGGTCCATTCTAAAAATGTTTTACTCGACAGCATTTTATCTGAAAAGAAACCGAAGTCTGCACCAAATGTTTTCTTCAATTCCAATGTATCGCCTTGAAGGACGTAAAGCCATCCGAACTCTGTCTTCAAAATTCTTGCGACATTGTGCAATGCATTGCTGAAGATATAATTGAGGTTAATTGATTTGCTGACGACTTGTGCTACGGTATTGAGTGCTTCAAGCTCACGGCGTTGTTCTTCCAATTGTTGACCGTATTTCAATGAAAAATATACGCTTGCAAATCCGATGATACCTGCGGTGAGGATGCTGATGAAATCGAGCACTCCAAACACATCCTTGATGAGGATATTTGCCGCAATGATCGTCACCATCATAACAATGACGGCAGTGGAAGCAACAATCTGGGCTTGTTCCACAAGTCCGAGATTGAAACTGATAGATCGGACTCGTTTGAGGAATTTTCTCATAGTGAAGACCACGTTACGTTGTTAAATATCGATCGTGCGTTTGCATCTCCCGTACACGACGTAATCGTCCTTCAACTGCGGCAAGCAAGAGTTCATTATCAATTGGCTTGGTTAAATAATCATCAACACCAAGTTTTTTCCCGGATCGGAATAGTTCTTTTTGATTAAGTGCAGAAATAAAAATGAAGGGTGTTGATGCAAACCGTTCTATGGAGCGGAATCTTTCATAGAACATAAATCCGTTCATGTTTTGGTGACCGAAAGCAATATCGCAGAGAACAAGGTCGGGTGAAAAATGCTCAAGCAGGGTCAATGCCTCTTCTCCGGAAGTGGTATTCAACGTATGATACCCGTTCTTTTCCAATAATCGTTCTACCAGCAACAGAAAATTTTTATCATCATCTAAAGAAAGAATTACGCCTTTTGATTTGAGGGATTTTATGAGTCGTTCAACCTTTGGCTGCAGAATAGAATCTTCTTCGTCTGTAAGTTGAAACTGTCCTCGCAAATCTGTAAAATCGCGCATTCCTTTATTCCAGCCGTTTTTTATTGCCGTAAGATAACAGGTCAATCGCGCGTTTTGTTCTAGGTAGTCGTGTTCATCCTTTGATACCGCAAAGAACGATCTCATTGCAATAATGCGTTCTTGTTCGAATGGTGTAACACATCCATCCTTCCAAACTTCATCTAACAATGTTTTGTACGCTACCAAGATAGCATCGGATAATTTTCTATGCAGCACTAGTGGAATGTGTTCAGTGCCGTTCTCTTCCGGTAACGAAGCAGCGGATTGGTCATGTTTTTGTTTCTCGGAAAAAAGGGATGCTGGCGTAAATCCTTTTTCCTTCAATAGAGATGAGATTCTTTCACTGTAAGCACGTGCGTAGATATTCTTCGGATTGATTTCTAGAATCTTTTCGATAAGATCCTTTGCTTCTTGAAGGTTTCCGTTTTTGATGATCTTGTCAACGCTGCGAAGTAGCTCACTAATATTCTTTGCTGATTCATTCATAGGAAAAATTCTTATAAAATATGTTGCACTAATTTGCTCGCCGCAGTTCCCTTGAGCGCCGAAGTTTTCCTTCAACTGTTGCCAGTAGCATTTCCGTATCGATCGGTTTCAAAAGATAATCATCGGCACCCAGTTTTTTTCCTGTCCGAATTAGTACATCTTGGTCTAATGCGCTGAGGAAAATGAATGGTGTAGCAAGAAATTTATCAATTGAGCGAAACTTTTCATAGAAGGCAAAACCGCTCATATTTGGTTTTGTAAAATTGATGTCGCAGACAACGATGTCTGGTGTCATTGTATCAAGCAATTGTAACCCTTCCTCAGCGGTTGTTGCCGTAAAACAATAATAGCCACCTTCACTCAGTACGCCTTTAATCAATGTTAAGAACGGAACTTCGTCGTCCAATAGTAAGACAGAACCGTTGGATTGAAGGGATTGCAATAATTGAAACACTTTTGGTTCCAGACTGATTTGTTCTTGGTCTGTAATAAGGAACTTCTTACGTAATGCGTCGAAATTAGTCACACCTTTACGCCATTCTTCTTTGATGGAATTCAAATACAATGTCAACCGGACATCATTTTCGATTACAGCATGTTCGTCCTGCGTGATGGCAAAAGTCTCACGCATTGATTCTACCCTTGCCTGTTCATCCGGAGTGATGGCTCCGTCGCTCCATATTTCCATCAGTAATGTTTTATAGGCTTCGGAAGCGACAATTGATCGTTTGATCAAATGGTGTTTACTCTGAATCGTGGGCTTATCGTTCTGTTGTTGTTCTTGCGCTACCCATTTCCATTTTAATGGAGCCGTATCGATCGGTGGAATAGGATTTGATGCACTGATCGGCTTTGCATCCTTTGGTTCTTCCACTATCGGTTTAGAAATATCTTTTATTTGTTCGGGAATTTGTTCGATAAATTTAGCTTCTAAAGCTCTTCGCTCAGCATCGATCCGTGAAATGCCTTTCGCTTCCATGAGCGAAATAATTCTTTCTCGATAAGCTTTGGCGTATACGTTCTTCTGTTCCATGGCGAATATCTTGTTGATATATGCCATCGCATTCTCAAGGTTTGAATTCTTGATCTCTTTGTCTGCTAAACGGAGAAGATCGCTGATATTTTTTTGAAGTTCATTCATTTATTGTTCCCGTTGATCTGCATCAGTTCTTTCAACACTACTTCACGTGCAATGTGAATCGGAAATTCATGATGAGTAAATAATTCAAAGGCTTTTGCCCCTTGTCCTAGTAACATTTCAATTCCGCTGATTGTTCGCGCACCTGCATGATGAGCAACTTTAATTAGTGCAGTTTCGATTGGATTATAAACAATATCAAACACCAATTGGTTCTTTTGGATGACTGTATTCGGCGGTAGTGGGTGGAAGTTGATAAGAGGTTTCATTCCTACGGATGTCGTGTTGATCAACAGCGAGGCAACATTAATCTCACGAATTGCAACATCGTGATCATTCGTGGAAAAAAATTTTGTCAATCTGAATTTTGGTCCGAACTCTGCTGCGATGGCGGATGCATTCTCCAGTGTTCGATTAACGATCATAATTCGCTTTGGTGCAAAAAATTTAGCTACAGCATATATAGTTG
>JANXZD010000375.1 GCA_025355705.1 Bacteroidota bacterium
TCTCACTGCTTCGATGAGCGAACGCCGTTGCACCGGGATCGACACGGTTCATCGCTCCTTGCACATATCGCAATTGCAGCACCGGACCAACTTCCTTACCGTGAGTTGAAGCAATTGCATGGATCAGTTCGTCACTGAGTTGCTCGACAAATCCGTTGGTAACGATCGCTTTTACTCCTTCGGGCGGATGTGGTTCTTCGAGTACGTCCGCATAATTTTTCTTTACAACCATGTTTTGAACGACCGTGCCGATATGCAGCAGCGGATCGATCGCTTTCATCGCAGCCGTTTCGTCATCTCCGGCAAAGCAACACCACGCAATTGCGGAAGGAGGATTGCCGAAGAATGAAGGCATCATGAGGAACATCACCGTCAGGTCTTCTGATGATGCGCGCATGACATCGCGCCACCCTTTCAGCAGAGCTGATAAATTTTCCATTGCATAGATGATCATTCCTGAAAACACTTTGCCGACAGGCTTCGCTGCAAATTCAAAATGTGTGACAATTCCAAAGTTTCCGCCGCCGCCCCGGATTGCCCAGAAAAGATCGGGATATTCTGTTGCGGTGGTTCGCAGGATTTTTCCATCGGCGGTGACGATTTCCGCCGATTTTAAACTATCGATCGTCAATCCGTATTTCCGAACCATCCAGCCGATTCCGCCACCCAACGCAAGTCCGCCGACACCGACAGATGTAGAATCTCCGGACGAGAGTGCTAATCCATACTCATGCAACGTTCCCGCAACTTTTTTCCATATTGCGCCAGTACCGATTCTGACGATGTTGTTCTGCTTATCAATGAGCTCAACGGTATTTATCGCTGAAAGGTCAATAACAATTCCGCCGTTGTTCGTGCAGAATCCTGCAACACTATGCCCGCCGCTACGGATCGAGACGATCAATGAATTGCTCTTTGCAAACTGGAGTGCGACAACAACATCGCCGGTGGTGTTCGGACGAAGGACGATTGCGGGCGAACCGCTGCCAACATACGATTTGCGTGCTTGTTCGTATGCGTCATCATTCGGCAAAATGATCGTACCAAAAAAATTCTGTTGAAGAGCATCGATGTTCAATGGTTTCATAGAATATTCAATCAATATTGAAGAGATATAATTTTCTCGCCGGTGTTATTGGTTATAATCGTAATTCACCAGCCATTGTATCCCGAATTTATCATTTATTTTTTTCCGTTCTTCTTTTCGGCAGAAGGTATTGAAGGTTTTAATACTGCATAAATCGCCATCGCGTGTCCGTGACCAAGATCGAAATCTTTCTTCAGCCATGCGACGATCTCTCCTGCTTTGGTGCCGGTTTTTAACAATCCGTTCTTTGCCGCGATTTTTTTAAAATCGTCCGATGTTTTTCCGGTCTTTGTTTTGATGTTATCAAGATATGCCTGGAACGACATGCTCTTTTCTCCTTAAGAAAAAAATTTATTGTTTCCGAAATGGTATCAAGTCTCTTAACCGCTGTTCACGAAGATATAATCCTCCCCAGAGCAGAATTGCAATGTAAACCGAAAACAGAATATGCGAGAACAACGGATTTCCTAATCGCACATGGGTTGCGACTGCCCCGCCAAGATAACCGGTCATCAATACCATACCTAAAACCGATGTGCTGGGAATAAGATATAAAACAAGGCACACAGCCTCAATAATTCCAATGGTAACAACGGAACTGTCGGGATACCCAAGTTGAATTGTTCCTTCAACCGCATGACTTTCCCGTAAGACTTTGATGCCGGTATCAAAAATCATAAACAAGACGGCAATACCGCTGAGTGCATACGATGTCCAGAGTTTGGATTTAGAGATCGACACATTTTCAATTGATGATGACATAATCTGTTTCTCCGGTATTTGATATTGAAAACTATTGTTTGAAAAATTCTACAACTTCAGGAATAAGCGCTTCGGCTTTTACATTGTGTGTTTGTCCTTCCAGTATTTTGAGCGTTCCATTCGGAAGAAGTTTAGCGATCAACTTTACAGGATCCTGCAGATTCGCGGGACTTTTTCCTCCTCCTGAGATCAGCCCGGGAATTGTTATCGCGGAAATTTTTTCTTCCGGCACAGACCAATTACCCATGATAGCAGAATCGTACGGCAATGTGTGTGCTACTCCTTTCAATTTTTTCCACATCGGCATCAGTTGCATGACGAATGCCGCGATCGCCGGTGCTCCGACCATTGTCACCATAAAATATTTCACCGCTTTGCCACGCTGACCTGTCATCAATATTTCTTTCAATGCCGCTTCATGATCGACCGCAGGTTTCCCGCCGTTCTTGTCCCACACAAACGGCGGTTCGTATAATGCCATTTTTTTGATCTTCAGCTTTTTTTCTGCTGCCCGGATCGCCAAACCGGCACCTGAAGAAAGACCGAGAAGAAATGCAGAACCTCCTGCTTCGTTGATCAATGCATCAAGATCTTCAACTTCACGGTCGGGTGAATAGTTCGGAGAGTCACCGCTGTCACCTCGTCCTCGACGATCATACCAATAGACGGTGAAGTTGTTTGAGAGCAATGAAGCAAACTTTTTCATCGGTCCAAAGGAGCGGTAACATAACGCGCCGTCGATAAGGATCAGCGGTTCACCAGTTCCCAATTTTTCATAGGCGATAGCAGTTCCGTCTTTTGAAATTACTGTGTTCATAATGTTTTCGTTGTTATTGTCTATCCACTGTGTAATTCAGTTCGGTTACCCCGGAAGTAAATTGTCGGGTAGTAGTCAATAGTTTTAGTTTTATTTTGGCTTTGATGTCTACAAACAATGGAATGCCTTGTCCAAGAATAATTGGATTAACAAACAGCCAGTAGCCGTCAATTAAGCCCAGTTGAATAAGTGAATGTGTTGCTGTCGGGCTGCCAAAAAGCAAGATGTCTTTGCCTGCCTGTTGTTTTATTTCATTTATTTTGTCTGAAAGGTTGTCGTTAATAATTGTAGTGTTAGTCAAACCCGCTTCTTTCATTGTTTTTGATAAAACAATTTTGTGAACTTTGTTATACCATTTTGAATGTTCAATATCATGCTTGGACGCTGCCGGCTTGTCTCCTGCGGCAGGCCAGTAATTTTCCATCATCTGATACGTTACCCGTCCATATAATGCAGTGTCGCCTTCACTTATCCGCTTACCGATATAATCAAAAATTTCTTCGTCAACTTTAACCCAGTTCAATTCTCCGTTCAGACCTGCAACAAAACCGTCAAGCGAAATGTGCATAAATGAAATTATTTTTCTCATATAGTTCTATTTTTTATTGTTAACGGTCATTGTAAGAATGTCCATAATTAACCATACACAACAATAAAAAATAGAACTATATGAGAAAAATAATTTCATTTATGCACATATCGCTTGACGGTTTTGTGGCAGGTCTGAACGGAGAATTGAACTGGGTTAAAGTTGACGAAGAAATTTTTGATTATGTCGG
>JANXZD010000409.1 GCA_025355705.1 Bacteroidota bacterium
AAGGATTCCCAATCATATTATACCCTGAATTGAGGATAATTTCAAAATCATCTTGTGTGCCTTGCACTGATGTTGTTCCGAAATTGATATTCATTTTCTCTTTGGTGATGATCCAATATCCTTCACCGCGGTTCACTGATCGAAAATCTTCCGGAAACTCTGCATATCCTTTTCGCTGATTGTATTTCCCAAACATCCGCCACAGATATTTGTTTGGCTTGCCAAGATCTTTGAACAACGCGTCAACCGAAGAATCAGCAAATGAATAGGGAATACTGATCATTTGATAGGCTTCTTGCGGAGTTGGTTCTGAAAGTTGCGCAGCAAGGTTATCAACGATTCCAAAAATATTAAATGCAAATTGAAGATTCTTTCCGCTAAATATTCCAACCGACATTGTCGTGTCGTCAGTGAATCCGTTCCACCAAATATCATAGTCGGCAATGGCAACAATTTTTCCTTTGCCAATCTTCGATACAGCAGCAATCCATGCATTGGATATTTTGGAATATACCGTGTCCACCATGTTCACAGAATATAGTGTCGGCGATTTAACGGTGATCAATGGTGAAACATACTGCAACGAAGTATCGACCGACAAACTTCCCGAAGCAAAAGCAATTACCGAATCAACTTTATAGGTGAGAACATTTACTTTACCCGGTTTTCCTATGACCATTCCGGCTGTTGCAGCACTGCTATATGCAGAATCAAAAAGAAGATTTGAGTTAAATTTTATCCCGGTCTTTATTTTATATTTTGTTATCCATCCAGAGTCCTGCAAGAATGTATTGAACGGCAAATCACTCTGAGTTCCAAAATCACCAGCCAAAATTATCGATCCGCCATTCACAATATATTTTTGCAATGAGTCTATGAGATCTTTCGGCGGTGCCCCATTGGGCCGAACAAAAATTAGTGCATTATAATTTGAATACGGACCCACTTTCTGATAGTGTACTTTGATATCAGCGCGCTCTAAGCTTAATGCAAATAATTTGTAATACATAGCAAGGCTTGAACCGTTGTTTGATGTAAAGCCAATCGTTGTATCCAATAATACTTTTCGTGAGGTGAAATTTTTGACAACACCGATACCCCGTAAACGATATTGTACGTTTGGGAATCTCTGATCTGGGGAGGTAAAATGTATGTAAGAAATTTTTTCACCCGCAATGTTGGGAACAAAACGAACCTTGATAAATACTGTTGCACCAGTATCTATTATTGTTGTCTTTGGCCCTAAATAATCAAAGACAAGCGAATCGCCAGATTTTCCGGAGTACGTTAATGTTATTGGTTTTAGTCCATCTTTGTTATCTATTGCAATTGAAAGGATTGAATCTTTTCCAACTGTAACCGTACCAAAATCAACGAGCAATCGATCAAAGACTGTTTTTGTAAAACCATGACCTCGCAACGAAAATACAACATTAGAGAATAGTGGATCGCTTGTAATGAATTTCAACTGAGCCGTCTTTTGCCCAGATACAAGAGCAGTGAACCGTACTGGCAATGCAATCATATCACCGGCAGGAATTTCAAATTGTTTTGGTCCGAGATAGCGGAAGGAAATTGTATCGCTTAATCCGGAAAACTGGACAAACAGTTTTTTCAATCCTGAAGTATTCCGTAAATACATCACTTGCACAGAATCTCTTCCAACAAGCAGACTACCAAAATCGTAGTCCGTAGTATCAATCGTCAGCTTCGGATATCCGGTAAATTCCAATTTGTGAGCTCCGATTTCACTGCCGATATAGAAAATATTCTGATCTGTTTCGTGCGGCGTCAGTAATAAATATTTTGTAGTTGAAAGCGAATCACTAAATATTTTCCATTTCAATCCACCATCATCACTGCCAAAAATTCCAACAGAACCGGATATTATTATCCGCTTATCGTCAAATCTATCGTACACAGCATTGTAACCAGAGACAGGAAGAGGATCCCAAATTCCGCCGCCGTTTACTGTTTTAAATATTTTGAATGCCTCGCCGCTTTCAACTCCAAAAACTGTTGCAATAAGAATTTCCTTATTATTTTTAGGATTGATGGTCGGACTAAGTGACGCAATTGGTAATTGCCGGTTAGAGAGCAATGAAAATCCAGTCTTTGGTAAATTACCAGACACATCATTCCATGTTTTTCCAAGATCTGTTGATTTATGCAGACCATATCCGCCATAATATAGTGTAAGACTGTCAATCGGATCAAATTCAAAATGTTCCGGCGCCCCAATCGTATCCACTGCCAATGGTGATTGAATTGATGACCATGTTGCAGCACCATCTTTTGAAAGATACAAGCCTGTTGCTTTTGTATAGACAAGGAGAATATTAGGATCTTTTGGGGAAATTCTAACGGACATTTCGTTGTAGCGGCTGGTAAATTTTGAAGGATTATTCAAAAATGATTTCACGAGAAATACCGAATCCCACGTTACACCAAAATTCGAACTGCGATATAATGCATAGACCGATCCTGCATAGATCAAACTATTTTGCTGTGAAGCACGTACCGTTGTAACGTATGGGCTGGAGATGCCAATATTCATTGATTTCCATGTCGCACCATCATCCATCGAGCGATATACTCCGGAGCCATAGATACCTGCGAACAATGTTCTATTGGATCCATTTACTTTCAATGATGCAAGGTTACGTACTATAGAACGATTGATACCGTTGTTTTTTGGGAGCCAGTTTCCACCCAAATCTTCACTGACAAATATTCCTGCAGATGTACCAATATAGATCTTTTTCTTAATGATGTTTACTGGAACAAATACGGAAAGGATATCTGATATTTCATTGAACACTTGATTTACCGGCGGAGCATTGAGCGGTGATAATGTAAAAATTGTACTGAAACGTGAATCGATCTTGAACAATCCATTCTGAACTTTTTGAGGTTGCGGATTTCCATCATACTCGGATGCATTTGAAGCAGCAAAGAATGAAAATATATGTTGTCCCATTGTTCCAGTAAACGGGTTGTTCAACAATGGATCGAACCTATCATAAACCAATGCGCCGCCTGTTACTATTCCTGCAATCGGATTATTTTTGTATAAAATATTAGTCCAAGTTGTCTCGGGTTGGTCCGTTTGCATTCCATAAATTCCATCCGCCGTACCTATGATTGAACGGAAATGAGTCTTACCAATTCCCATTGTATCAATTTCCAACGCATAAATTCTACGTTTATCGAGCGGCGGCAATCCTTTTGAAAGTGGCATCCACGTTTGGCCGCCGTTAGGCGTAAAGAAAATCCCAACCGTATCGGAAAATCCTGTTGATGCAAGGACTCGAATATTGACCGAATCAGATGGATGAACTGCAATTTTATAGATAGAACGATTTCCAAAGTACGTATTGTCTTTAAGAGGACGCCACGTTTTTCCTCCATCATCCGACCTCAGAACGCCGTTCTCATCGGAACCGAAAACAATGTTAGAATGAGCAGGCGTATACGCCACACTTAATCGTGGAGTTAACAATGCAGGGGAAAGCGTCCAATTCAATCCTTGATTATTACTATAGTATAGGCCGATTGATGTTGCCATCAAAATCGTATCGGAAGATTGAGGGTGGAATGAGATGTCGTTGATAGTAACGAATTGAAGATTCAAATTTGGTGCAAATACTTTATTCCAGTTTTCTCCTCCATCAACTGAACGGTATAGACCATTTTCTTTCACAACTGCAAAAACAACTGCATCGTCTGGAGATCCTTTGAGCAATGAAACAAGCCCGCCGTTTGGGCCCAGTGATGTAAGTTTTGTTTGTTGAGCAACAGCAATACCACACAACAGCAGTATTAAGATTTTGATCTTGATCATGAAATTAATTCTGTGGCGGTGCTTTGGGTTCAGGGAGAACTGAAATAACATTTGTTGGTGGTGAGTTTTGCGAATTTGCACCCGGAATTACTGTATCGTTAATATTATTGATGACATTGTTAATCATATCTCCAACAATATTTCCGGCGCCACCTGCCCCAGAGTTTGATGGCGGGGGTGGTGGAGGTGCAGCCGTTAAACTATTTGCTGCCGTTCGACTTGAACTATTTTTATTTGTTGTATTACTTGATTGTTGCTTATTGCTTGTGTTTTTTTCAGTCGATTGCTGATCACCGTTAGCAGTGGTTGAGCCGACGATCTGTTCACTTTTTTTTGCCGATGTTGCGCTTAATTTTGCCTGAGAAAAATTCGGGTCGGAAACCACGGCTTGAGAATATGCCTCATACGCTTGCGTGAATTGCCCCTTGTCTTCAAAATCTAGACCGCGGGAATATTGCAGAAAAGCAAAGAAATCTTCAGTTGGGATCTCAAGAATTGCTTCGCGCTCTTCGTCCGAAAGCTTTATTTTCATTTCATCAATAATTTTGAATACAAGATCTTTTTCAAGTCTGAAGAAATCTTTAATACTTCCGGAAATATTCGTCGATGCATCGATCTCTCCTGTTCTAGATTTTGTTACAAATGCATCAATGTTCAATTTTTCATTGGTCAGATCAAAAAAAGAACCTTTGACGAGACGATTCGCACCGAGCAGCTTACCTAAACGAGGCGCAGTTTTTTGATCAACGATATCAGTTTCACCAAGGTTCATTTCCTGAACCAACTCCTGAAGACGAACACGCTCTACAACTTTCAATGATTTTACTTTCGAAAGATCGGTGATGATCATTTCCGATAAACCCTTTTGCAAAGGGTTGAGCTCGGCTTTTTGTCCTTTATTCTCAAAATAGAGAATGGCAATCGTATTCGTTGGTATTTTGGCAACATCAAGTTGTTGTTCCATTGCCAAAGCTTTCTGAGCTTCAGCTTCCATCTGTTGGCGATACAATAATTTTATTCTTGCTTCAACAGTTTCTTTATATTCGCCCAAAAAAGTCAGTTCGATGTAGAGCCGATAATATTGGATCGCCTTATCAAAATTCTTTGTTGCTTCAAAAGTTGCCGCAAGATAATATGCAGCTTGATCATCTTCTTCATCCAGTGTCAAGACTTGCTGGAATAATTTTGAAGCCTCATCGTATTGTTTTTTATTATAATGTGCAATTGCTAGTAATTTAATGAAATGCGGGTCGTTCGGAGAATTGACAAGTGCACGACTCATTCGCGCAATGGCTTCATCATTTCTACCTTGTTCAATAAGATCTGTTGTAATTTCGGAAAGAGTAGGTCCGCACGCAATAAAGAGCAGCGGCACACTGAATACAATAAGAATGAAAATACGTAGTGATCGAATCATAAATACGCCCCAGAATTCATAAACTAAACTCAATAAATAATCAACAAAGGACAATTATCGACGGACACAGGATAAGAAAGAAGAATTTTCTGTAAAATGTCGTACGGTGAATCACAGAAAATCTGTTACCGTGATACAGAAATCGTCGTATCAATTCAACTATTCTGCTCCTCCACCCATTAATTTTTCAGCTTCTTTTTGTGCCCAAACAGCTAATTGATTCCGTTCAGTATCTGTAAGGTTTGCTTCCGGATGTAAAGGAATATATTTTGGAAGCGGCATTGAACGATCATTTACTGCTTGATAGATACCAGATAGTTTTGATGCTTTTTTACTCAGCTTATATTTTCCCCATTCGGACATATTAAAATGCTTACGTCCTTCCATAACATCGTATGAAACAAGCCATGAAGCGGGTGCAACATATGAATAGAAAGGCCATGTAGTTTGGTTGGAATGACAATCCTTACAACCACGGTTAAGTAGTGCGACAATATCTGTCGGGACATTCAACTCCGTCTGCAACGTTTTACTTTGGTCGATTTCCGGATTTGTTCTGTTCGGCTGAATAAATTGCATGAGAACAAAAGCAACACCAACAACTACGGATACAATCTTGGCGATTTTCTTCACATTCATAGGTTCCCTTCTTATTGATGAGGAATTTCTGAAAGGAATATGGAAAAACCCAAAGAAAGAAGCAACCACTGCAATCACACTTGATTGGCTAACCATTCATGCTTATTTTAATAAAATCACTATATCTTATATTAAGAAAGAAACATCATGCCGCTAATGGTCAGTATTTCTGGTATTCGCGGAGTCGTTGGAGAATCACTGACTCCCGAAACGGTTATCAAATATTCCGCAGCGTTCGCTGAATATTGTAATTACGGAACAATCATCGTTGGAAGAGACGGCAGGATCACCGGTTCTCCTATTTTGGATATTGTCATTGCCACGTTGGTCCAATCCGGGTGCAATGTAGTCTCACTTGGAATTTGTCCTACTCCTACCGTTGGGCTTGCCATTGAAAAACTTCATGCCGCAGGAGGAATTGAGATCACCGCCAGTCACAATCCAATGATATGGAATGGATTAAAGTTCATGGGTTCTTCCGGAATGTTTCTGAACGGTGAAGAAAACAAGCAATTCTGGTCAATTGCAGACCGAGGAAATTTTTCCTATCGGCCATGGAATAAACAAGGGAAATTGACACGAGATCCGGAATTCATCAATGAACATATCAAAGCTGTTCTGACACTTCCTAGTATCAATAGAACACAGATCGCTCATCGAAAACTCAAGATTGTGTTGGATTGCGTAAACACTGCAGGCGGAGTAATCGTACCGACATTATTGCACAGACTCGGATGTGAAGTGATCGAAATGAATTGCGAAGTCAGTGGAATTTTTTCACACATACCTGAACCAATTCCTGAAAATCTGACCGATCTTTGCGAACGCGTAATAAAAGAAAAAGCTGATCTTGGTATTGCTGTCGATCCTGATGTTGATCGCTTGGTACTGATCACCGAAGAAGGCAAACCGTTTGTAGAAGAATATACGATCGTTTCTGCAACAAAATTTATTCTTGAAATTGAAAAAAAAATGGGAAGAATAAATAATTCTGTCGTTGTAAATCTTTCTACTACAAGAGCAGTGGAAGATGTCGCCGCAGAATATGGCGCAACCGTGTACAGAACACCGGTTGGAGAGATCAATGTTGCATCAGCGATGAAACGTCTCAATTCCATCATCGGCGGAGAAGGAAGCGGCGGAGTGATCCTGCCGGAAGTCCATCTCGGACGTGACGCTATCGTTGGGATCGGGTTATTTCTTCAACTTCTTACGAACTTTGGCGGAAAAGCATCCGCACTAAAATCAAGTTTACCACAATACGAAATCGTAAAAAACAAGATCGATCTTGGCTCATTGAAACCGGATGAGGTCCTTCAACGATTACATGAAAAATATTCGAAATCCGAAAGAACAAATTTTGACGATGGTTTGAAGATCGATTTTCCTACGTCGTGGGTTCATCTGCGAAAATCAAACACGGAACCGATTATCAGGATCATTGCAGAAGCAAAGACAAAAGATGAGGCGACAATACTTGTGAAACGTTTTCAACAGGAAATTTTCGGATAATTGAATGAACGGTACAGTCAGTATTCAGGATCTGCTGCATTTAAAATCCATTCCAAAAATCAGTGATCGGAAAATCATCAATCTTGTCAATCATTTCAATTCAACAACGGAAATCTTTTCGACTGAACCACGAGCATTGATAAAGATCTTGGGCATTAAAGAAGCAGACGCTTCATTGATCAGACACGCTCAACGGGATCAGCAATTCATTGAAGAACAATTTTCACTTATCAATAAAGTGAATGGATCGATTATTTCCTATTGGGACGATAACTATCCCATTCATCTCAAGAATATCTACGATCCACCTGTTCTATTATTTGTTCGTGGAAAATTCCATCACAACGATAATTATTCAATAGCAATCGTCGGCACGCGGCATCCAACACCGTACGGTAAACACATGGCAGAGATTTTTGCGAAAGAATTATCTCAGCGTGGAATCACTGTCGTCAGCGGACTTGCTAGAGGTGTTGATACCATTGCACACAAAAGCAATCTTCATGTTCATGGAAGAACTATTGCTGTGCTCGGAGGAAGCATTGATAAGATTTATCCCAAAGAAAATGAAAAACTTGTAGAACTCATTGAATCGACCCGTCATGGTGCGGTTATGTCTGAACTGTTGATGAGCACTCCCTCCCATCCCGGGTTTTTCCCACGCCGCAATCGTATTATCAGCGGCATGTCCCTTGGAACAGTTATCATCGAATCAAACGTGGATGGCGGAGCAATGATCACAGCAACGACCGCGATCGATCAAAACCGGGAGTTATTTTGCCTTCCTGGAAATATCACAGAAAAGAAAAGTTTTGGCACGAACAAACTCATCAAGAATGGGCAAGCAAAACTTGTTCAATCTGTTGATGATATTCTGGAAGAACTTCAACTATCGCTTCAACCGGTTCTAAAATCAAAACCGCACATAGCGGAACCACCACAACTGAATGCGTTTGAACAGAAAATAATTGATGTGCTAACGCATGACCCGATTCATATCGATATCATCTCAGAAAAAACTCACCTTTCTTCGTCTGATGCTCTCGTAAATCTTCTGAGTCTTGAATTTAAGGGAATTGTGCAACAAATGGCGGGAAAGATGTTCTTAAGAATATAAAAGAATTCTTAACACTCTTCTTTTCACCTAGTCCTTTCACCTTCCTCAAAATATTCTTATCTTCATCTACAAATGTTTACAATTGCTGAAATAGAAGTTCACCAATCCATTGCGGAAACGAAGTTTGCGTGCGATCTTATTGCATGCAAAGGGGCATGTTGTACTTTCCCCGGCGGTCGGGGTGCTCCGTTGCAAGACGATGAGGTTCTGGAAATTCAAAAAGCATACCCAATCATTAAAGAATACTTGCCCGATCTTCATCGAACGGTGATAAACGATTTCGGCCTGGTTGACGGCGGCAAAGGCAATTATGCTACGCAATGCGTTGACGGAAAAGCGTGTGTGTTTGTGTATTACGAAACCAATATCGCCAAATGCTCTTTTGAACGTGCCTATTATGAGAAAAAAAATTCATGGCAAAAGCCGTTGTCGTGTCACCTCTTTCCAATCCGGATCGGACGAACAGAGAATAATGGTAAAGAGATCCACTTTGAATATTTCAGCGAATGTGCTCCGGCCTTGAACAAAGGCAAAAATGAGGATATTGCATTGCATCAATTCGTTTCTACTCCGCTTGAACGCGCTTTTGGAAAAGATTGGACAGAACAATTGAACAAGAGAATTGAGACCGTAGTATAACTATGCTTCATCTTTCACAACAACAACGATTACTTCAAAAACTCACTCCACAGCAGATCCAATATCTGAAGTTGCTGCAGCTTCCTTCACTCGCGTTGGAACAGCTTATTAAAACTGAGTTGGAAATAAATCCATTGCTTGAAGAGGGAATTGATGGCGAATTGGATTCGGAGACACTGAGCGACAATGATCCTGTTGCAGACAATGATTCGGAAGAAACAATCGCAAAGAAAGAGGATGAGTTCACATTTGAAGATTATTTGAACGATGAAGAGATGTTCAAAGGAAAACGTGAAGTTCAAAACAATGAAGATGAAGAGAGAGAAGAAATTCCAATCGCGTCCATCACACCTCTGGCAGAAAAACTCTTAGAACAATTACAACTTGCGGAAGTTACCGATATTGGGATGATCGTGGCAGAAGAGATCATCGGTAACATTGATGAAGATGGTTATCTTCGACGCGATCTTGAATCCATTGTAAACGATATTAATCTTGCACATAAACTACACCTTAAAGTATCACAGGTGGAAGAAGTGTTGTTTATTATTCAACGCGTTGAACCGGTCGGAATCGCATGCCGTTCCCTGCAGGAATGTCTGTTAGTGCAATCTGAATTTGCAAAAGGTGAGCCGGCAATGCTCGAACTTGCCAGAAAATTATTACGGGATCATTTTGACGAATTCACAAAAAAACATTACGAACAGATCGCAAAACTGCTTAACATCTCCATCGATGATGTAAAAAAAATATTGGAATTGATCTCTCACTTGAATCCTAAACCCGGTGAAGGAACGATCGACTCGCAACAGAACTATCTAACGCCGGATTTTATTGTAACCAAGGACGAGAATAACTTCATTATCCAGCTAAACGATAAAAATGTCCCGCCGCTCCGCATCAATCGCGGTTACAAAGATCTGATGTCGAAACGAAATAAGGATGTTGGTGCGGATACAAAACAGTTTCTCCGCTCAAAATTCGATGCAGCAAAATGGTTCATTGCTTCCATTTATCAACGACGTGAAACAATGTTGAAAGTAATGCACGAGATTGTCGATCGGCAAAAGGATTTTTTTGAAACGGGCGAAGGATTAAAACCGTTGATCTATAAAGATATTGCTGAAACCATTCGTATGGATATTTCTACCATCAGTAGGGTTGTCAATGGAAAATACGTACAGACCGATTTTGGTGTTTTCGAATTACGATATTTCTTCAGTGAAGGAATCAGCACACAAAGCGGCGAAGATGTTTCGAACAAAGAAGTGAAACTACGTATCAAAGAGATTCTTTCTACTGAGGAAAAATCCAAACCATTAAGCGATGAAGAAATAGCAGCGATTCTGAAAGATAAAGGATTTAATATTGCCCGCCGCACCGTTGCAAAATACCGGGAGGCGCTTCACATATCATCTTCAGTAGAACGGCGGCGTGAGAAGCTCGCAACTCAACGCGGCGCGGATCAGGCCAAAATTGAGGCCGCTTCGTGAAGTCGGGTTTTTCGCGTTGCATAACGTCCGAAGGGACGATTGACTTGCGCGTCGCTCCCACTTAACGATTTTGAAATGTGCTTCACGAACTGGAGATTATCGAGCCAGTTGGTTTCCG
>JANXZD010000024.1 GCA_025355705.1 Bacteroidota bacterium
GACTTTCG
Organism: Bacteroidota bacterium; assembly: GCA_025355705.1. Lineage (GTDB taxonomy): Bacteria > Bacteroidota > Ignavibacteria > UBA10030 > UBA8401 > UBA8401. The sequence continues at coordinate 9 of JANXZD010000024.1, forward strand.
GAAGTATATTCACGGCAAAATGTAATCATTCTTGCCGTCGAAAATCTTAGAATGGCAGTTCAATTGGATTCAACAAGTGCGCCGCTTCATTACAGACTCGCTTTGGCAATCCTTAAGAATCGCAGTTTGAATGCAACACAAATAACTGAGGTGATGCTGCATTTGCAGGAATCGATCAGACTTGATCCCACCAACGATAAAGTGATTTACGATGCAGCGTATACAATGTATCGCACAAAAGTATATTGGCGCGAAGCTGCAGAATTTTTTAAAAAATATGTTGAGCTGAAAAAAAATAATACCGATGCGGTGGAAATGTATGCGGTCTCACTATATAACGCAAAGATCTATTTGGAAGCAATCCCTGTTCTTGAACAAGCGATCAAAATGAATTCAAAGAACAAAGAATTGAAACCGATGTTGGCTCATTCTTATTATCTTGCAAAAGAATACCAAAAATCACTCGAACTGTATAAAACATTCATTGTCGATTCTTTGAGTTCTGAAGAAATGTATCGGATGGGATATTCATATTTTCAAGTAAAGGATACGATGAATGCAATAAAATTTCTTGAAAAAACAATTGTTCAAGACAACACTAATTCCGATGCAATTGGTACTTTAGCAGCAATTTATTTGAATCAAAAACGATATGACAAAGCTGTTGTTCAATATGAAAAATTACTTGTGAAGGAACCAAAGAACATTACGGCGTTATTCTATTCAGGTTTTTCATATTATATTCTTGGAAAGAATGATACGTCAAAAAATTATTTTAAACGATTGATTGCGTTTCGCCCTAACAACATGCAATCGCATCAATATCTGATTAATATCTACACACAGCAAGACTCTTCAGAACTTGGCATCCATCATGCAAATATCCTGATATCGTTAGCGGATAGTGCATTGAAAGCAGATCCATCAAAAGCAGCACAACATTCACAATTAATTATCAGTGGATATAAATCACTCGCAATGTTTGATTGGAAAGAGAAGAAGGTCGCCTCTGCTGTTGAAAAATTAGAAAAAGCTATTGTCTATGAAAAAGAAAAGAAAGATGAAGGATTGCATTTATTCTTAGCGCAGATGCTTGCAGTGCGAAGCGGTGATCCGGAATTAAAAGCAGATGAAGCAAAAGCCATACGTGTACGAGCATGCACTGAATATTTGCTTGTTCTAAAGATCAATCCGAAGAATGCTAACGCGAAAAAAGAATCGGCACAAATGAATTGCGGAAAATAAATCTATTTCAATCAAAACCCACTCAATCATAAGGTGATCTATGAAAAAAATATTTTCTCACGGCACATTTGCGGCGACATTGATCTTGGCCGTGATGCTTTCGCTGGTCATTACATCGTGCAAGAAAAAAGCTCAACTGCCAACAGTAACAGAATGGGAGACATTTCAGGACCCGATCAACGGATCTGAAGTCCAATATCCTAAAGGTTGGAAATGCGATACGGATCCAAAACGGACAAAGATCTATTCCTCACAAGCTGTTGCCGATAAATTCTATGAGTTCTATACACAGGGTAGCGCAATTGTGAATGCAGAACAATCTGGTGTTGAGGTTGAATTAACTTCTGAAAAATTTGCTGATGTTAAAGTTGGAACACTTGAGGCATACAAAGCGAAAGTACTGGAAAATTATGGTCCGCTAAATCTTTCAAACGAACAACCGGCTGCATTCGGCAAAGAAAACGGTGTGAAATTTTCTTTTGGAGTGAAAGTTGGGAAAGAGACAAATTTACGCGGAGAAAAATGGATCATTGCGCATGACAGTGTGTTCTATATGGTAAGCATTTCCGGTTTCAATGAATATTTTGAAGTGTATAAACCGTTATTGGAAAAGGTCATCGAATCAGTGAAATTACCAAAACCAAAAATTTCTTATAAAGATCCGAACGCGGCATCACTTCCTTCTCTGGATTTCTCAAAGTTCAGTAACGATTTCGTTGAATTCGAGTATCCTCAAAACTTTGATGTGACAATGCCGAAAGAGAAAAAAGGGGGAGCAGTTCATTCAATCCATACTGAAGGATTGAGGAAAGACTGTACGTTCGATCTGGAAATTTTCCCGACTAAAACAGACAAAGGGGAAGTTAAATTTGAAAAATTTGTAGATGATAATAAGGTAAAGTTCAAACCAAAATCTACCGGTTCAGAAAAGATTGATGGTTTGAATGTGGTGACGGTAACGGCTGCACCTCCGGCAAAAGATATCGAACGGAAAGTATACTTTGCAACCAAGGGTGAACGGATTTATCAGATCGTGATTACCTGGTACAAACCAATGGCTGAATTCCAGCCGGCGTTTGAAAAGATGGTTGCCTCAATAAAGATTAAATAAATCGATTCAATTTATGGATCCAGCCCTGAGGCAGCGATTGTCTCGGGGCTTTTTTTTAGAGAGTGTAGCATGAACTTTAAAGATTTGCCAATTGGGGAGAACTTTCCACGCATCATCAATGCAATCGTTGAAATCCCTCAAGGAAGCAGAAATAAATACGAATACGATGTTGACCTGGGAATATTTAAACTTGACCGTGTGTTGTTTTCATCAATGCACTATCCTGAAGCATACGGATTTGTTCCGAGTACATTGTGGGACGATGGTGATCCACTTGATATTCTCATTTTTATCGATCAACCGTTATTTACGGGCGTACTGGTTGAAGTGAAACCGATTGGCATTCTTCGAATGAAAGATGAAAAGGGATTGGATGACAAATTACTTTCCGTTGCCGTGAATGATCCGACGTATCGCAATATCAACGATGTCACCGACGTTCCGAAACATCTGCTGATTGAGATCGAACATTTCTTTACGAGTTACAAATTATTAGAAAATAAACACGTGGAGAGTTTCGGATGGGATAATGTTGTGGTTGCACTTGAATCCGTAAAACATGGACATGAACACTATAAAAAAATGAAGATATAATAGAACAGTTACTTTTCAGATGATTAAAAAATAGTTACATTCTATTAATGCGTTCATTCCAATTATGTTGAAAGAAAAATCTTATGAAAGTAGTTTTATTATACTTTGTGATGTTATGTGGTGTTATGACTTTATCTGCTCAACAGACAGTCACAATCACTGCATCCAAAGACAATACTTTATACCAAGATAGTGAAGGTTTGGTGAGTAATGGAGCCGGTACTTATCTGTTTGCCGGTAGAACGAATCAAGCGACAAATAATCTTCGTCGGCCTGTTGTAAAATTTGATTTTGTTGGGAAACTGCCAGAAAATGCGGTTCTACTATCAGCGAAATTAAAAATGAACCTTTCTAAAACTATTACAGGTGCATCAAACGTCAATGTCCATAAACTTCTTGCAGATTGGGGAGAAGGAACATCGGATGCTAGTGCAAATGAAGGAAGCGGGGCTTCTGCGGCACTAAACGATGCGACGTGGTTGTACAAATTCTTCTCTACTCAGAATTGGTCAAAGCCCGGAGGTGATTATTCTCCAGAACCGAGTGCCACTAAATTGGTAGGAGATGTCGTAGGATTAGTTGAATGGAGCGATACTTTATTATTGAGCAATGTGAAAGCATGGGTATTGGCTCCCGAAACAAATTTTGGATGGATTCTTATCGGAAATGAAGCTAGCCAATCTTCCAAACGATTTGATTCCAGAACGATTGCTTCAGCTGCAAATAGACCGCAATTAGTATTGCAATATACCGTACCGAATGTAGTGCATTCGGGTTCTACGTCTCCCTATATATTTTCGTTGAAACAAAATTTTCCGAACCCATTTAATCCTTCAACAACAATCTCGTATTCGTTACCGCAAAACGGTTTAGTCACGATTAAATTTTTTGATGTTTTAGGAAATGAGATAAAAACGATAGTTAACCAAAATATTTCCGCCGGTGAACATTTGGTCAGTTTTGACGGAAAAAATTTAACCAGCGGAATCTATTTCTACCGTTTACAATCAGGTAATCAAGTCGCAACAAAAAAATTAATGCTGTTAAAGTGAACTCATTTGAAAAGTATTTCAATTATTGGTGCAGGAGCTGTTGGACGTTCAATAGCCCTTGCTTTGTTTTATAGCAAAGTGAAGATCGATGGAATCTATTCTGAGAATGGAGTTTCTGCGGGAACACTTGCAAAAAAAGTCCATTGCAGTAATTTCGGGATACTCAACAATAATGCAATACTATCTGAATTAATTATTATTGCGGTTCCGGATGGTCGAATAAAAAATGTTGTTAAATCACTGTCGAAGGATTATGGCTCGCTGAAAAATAGATCGGTTATCCATACATCGGGTGTATTGACCAGTGATGAATTATCAGTGTTGAGAAAAAAAGGGGCTGCAGTTGCATCATTCCATCCGTTGCAGACATTCTCACGGTTGAAAGAACAAACTTCTCTGAAAGAGGTTTGGTGCGCGGTTGAAGGCGACCGAAAAGCTGTTACTGCAACAGATGTCTTTGCAAAAAAAAT
>JANXZD010000467.1 GCA_025355705.1 Bacteroidota bacterium
TGCATTGGTTGCGATCTCGTATCTCACCGACGGTCACCGCGCAGTGTTCAATAATCTGATCGGTTTCACATTCCTTATCGATGTCTTGTTTCAACGAATTATTACGGAAAATGAAATAGAACAATCCCCAGATCACCATGAACACTGCAAATCTGATCGTAAAGAATCGCTCGTTCAGATATGGCGCTTTGCTTTGCAAGATTGTGTCTTTCGCAACAACATCCGCGTGGGTCCAAAGGAACAAATCATGTAAATTCAAAAATAACGGGATCGCTAAAGCGATCGCCGGGATCAACAGCATTCCCAAGAATTCTGTCACGCGGCGGAACGGCGTGCTCCATACAGCGCCGACAATATACTCCAGCGCAATATAAAAAATTGCGCCGGCTGAGATGCTGATAAGGAATGTGAAACCGATCAGATTATTGAACACTGCGCGGTGACCGTCGGTGAGATACGAGATCGCAACCAATGCAAGACCAACAAGTGTGAGAATCCAACCCAGTTTACTAAAATTTGAAGGAAGCTCTTTCTTTGGATAGATCAATGGTTCAAGTAAAGCGCTCATCGTAGATCAGACTCCTTTGCATTGTACGCGCGTTGCAACGTACGAATGTATTTCACGACAGCCCAACGTTCGTCCCGTGAAATTTGATATTGATATGCAGGCATAACATTTTGTCCGACCGTAATCGTATGAAAGATCGCTCCATCGGGCCAATTGCGGATCTTATCAGAATGCAGCGTTGGAGGACTTGGAAATTGTCCGTTCAATCGACTGTCCCCATTCCCAAAATTTCCATGACACGGACTGCAGTACGTCAAATATTTTTTCTTACCAAGTTCCAGTGTCGCTTTTGTATTCAATAATGGATTGATCAAAAATTTTCCGATAGAATCAGACTTTGCACCAAGTACGTAAGGATAAGGAATGAATCCGCGAGCAACCGTTCCCTGCACCGGCAGACGCATACTGTGTCCATCTTCAAAATAATCGGTTCTTGACTGAGCATTGAATCTTGGTTGATTGACCATCCAATCAAACGGAGGCAGATATAGTACTTTATTGAAATACACGTATCCGCCCGCAGAGGTTGCCAATGAAATTCCGATCAATAATAATATGAACTTTGGATCGAATAGCTGTGGTTTGAAGGTCAGGAATTCTTTACTATAATAGATCGCTTCAATCTCGCCGCCGGTCGACCGTAGAAGTTCACGGACTTTTTTCTCATCAAATTTTTCATCAATTGCCTGAACCGTTACGCCAAATTTATTCGACGAAACTTTTTTCATGTACGGTGTATCGTGCAACGGATGACTAATATTCGGGAACTTAAAGAAAAAGATGATCATTGCGCCCACGGTAAGCAATACGGCAAGCAGCACCGCAATTTCATAGGTGACCGGAACAAACGCCGGCCATGACCAATATGGTTTTCCGCCAATCACTTGCGGGTAATCAACAACTGCTACCCACGAAGCAAATGAGATCATTGCAACCGCACCCAGAATTCCTGCAAATAATGTCACGAATCCGAGTTTTGTATCTTTCAGTCCCATCGCTCCATCCAATCCGTGGATCGGATACGGAGTATGGACATCAAACCGGGTATATCCTGCTTCCTTAACTGCAGTTGCAGCCGCGACAATATCGTTCGGAGCAGAATAGGTTGCAGAGATCGAGTATAATTTTTTTTCCATTAGTGCGACGCTCCATTTCCGCTTGTTCCATGATGCGAATGAGACGGTTGAGCGCCCGGAACAACTGCTTTGATTTCCGCCATTGCTATTGCCGGTAAGAATTTTACAAATAACAGAACAAGGGTGAAGAATAATCCGAAACTTCCTATGAGCATACCGAAGTCCCATATCGTCGGGTAGAACATCCCCCAGCTTGATGGGAGAAAATCTCTGGAAAGTGAGGTGACAATAATAACGAATCGTTCGAACCACATTCCGATATTCACAAAGATTGCAAGGATGAATGATGCGAGTAACGATGTCCGAATTTTCTTAGACCAGAACAATTGCGGCGTGACAACGTTGCACGTGAACATGATCCAATATGCCCACCAATACGGTCCAAACGCACGATTGATAAAAACGAATTTTTCGATCAAGTTTCCGCTATACCAAGCAATAAAGAATTCCGTCATGTATGCATAACCGACCATCGTTCCGGTAACAAGCATGATCTTGTTCATCTTTTCAATGGTATCCATTGTGATAAGATGTTCGAACTTGAATGCTTTTCGTGTAACGATCAGAACATTTTGAACCATTGCAAAACCGGAGAAGATAGCGCCGGCAACAAAGTATGGCGGGAAAATTGTTGTATGCCAGCCGGGGATAACTGAAACTGCAAAGTCAAAACTAACGATCGTATGTACGGAAAGAACAAGCGGTGTTGCAAAAC
>JANXZD010000513.1 GCA_025355705.1 Bacteroidota bacterium
TTTCGCCAGCGGGTATCTTCGAGTGACATCAAGTGTACCGAAATGAACCCCGACAATTATCCCGCCGACTATTTTCATATCAAAATGAACTTTATCTGCCTCTTTTTGTTCTTCTTCGTCGATGGACAGATCGTACTCATAACCATCTGCAGGCACACCGAATGATTTTACGATATCAAGATTGTGTTCAATTTCCAATTGAAGTTTTTCTGTTCTAACAGTCAAGACATTATAGATCTTTTCAGAAAGATCCGGAACAAGTTTCAAATGACTGGGTCCAATGATATATTTTGATTTTCCAATCAATGCGATCAGATCAGAAGAGAATGAACGAGAAACCGTATTCAGCATAATTGCAATATCAAATCCCCCATCTTTTCGTAATTGACCAAGGAATGAACGGAGAACTTGAAAGTTCCATTTCTTTAATTTTTCATGGAACACAATGATCTCATCAACAAACGGATTGTCCCAGATCAATGGTGCAGTATATTCTCTCACAACAACCGCAATGTATGCATTAGGATATCGTTTTCGGACTGCTCTAATTGTTGGTGTCGAAATCAAAAGATCTCCAAGTTGATCATGCTGACGAACAATCAAAATCCTTTTGAATCGATTAATCGGAAGTTCGCGTGGAGGAGTTTTTCGATCGGATCGAAGGATACCAATAACTTGCAGGAGAAACCGTTTTAGGAATTGTTCAATTTGTTTCATTGTTTATCCTTTACTTCTTCGTAAGGAATATCCTCAACATTCTTTCCATTTCTAGTGTGTGGTTGTTGAATAGAGTTCAAAACATCTTTGTTTGGAGTAAGTGCTAGTCGGATGGCACGGATCACCTGACCGACAATTTTTGCAACGACGAAAAAGAGAACCATCCACGCAAGGAAGCGGAACATCATCCTTTGCCTCGAGTTTTCGGATTATAATATTCCACCGGTGCTTTATCGACTTTCAATATCTGCTCCAGCAGATCTTCAAAATCATCCGGTTCATTTACAAAATCAATCTCTGTTGAATTAATGATCAGTAGTGGTGCGCTTTTGTAGCGAAAGAAAAAATAATTATATGCTTCATTAAGGTCTTTAATATATTCTTCAGACATGTTCTCCTCAAAACTACGTCCTCGCTGTTTAATGTTTCCCATTAAACGTTCCGTGCTCGATTGCAGATAGACAACCAGATCGGGCGTAGGAATATTTTTTTCGATCGTCGAGATCAATGTCTCATATAATTTTAGCTCATCATCTTGCAGTGTTAGATACGCGAATATTTTATCTTTGTCGAAGATGTAGTCTGAAACCAAGAAATTATAGAACAGATCACCTTGAAAAAGCTCTTGCTGCTGTTTATAACGGCTTAGTAAAAAGAAAATCTGGGTTTGAAAAGCATAATGATCTTGATCTTCATAGAATTTTGTTAAGAAAGGATTTTCTTCAAATTTTTCCAGAACAAGCTTTGCTTGAAGTCGTTCAGTGATCATCTTTGCGAGCGAGGTTTTACCTGCGCCAATCACCCCTTCAATGGCAATATATCGTATGTCAGACGGTCGGGTTTGTAATTGAATCATTGATCAATGCGAATAGTTGAGAAGTGTGTAATTCGGAATATGTTACACCGTGACTATCAGTCGTTTCATTATTTAATTCTTCAATCGTTTTACGTACCACCGGATGCACTTTGTTCGGTGCAATTTCAGATAATGGTTGAAGGACAAATTTCCTTTCAATCAGTTCACCATGCGGAATTCTTATAACATCGGTATTGATGATCAATGCATCGAACATCAAAAGATCAATATCGATCTCTCTCGGCCCCCATCGTTCTGATTCAGTTCTGCCGATCTCATTTTCCAACCATTTCATCTTTTGATGGAACGCTTGATATGAAAGATCGGTATGAACTGAAACTGCAAGATTCAAAAAATCATTCTGTTGAACGTTCCCCACAGGTTCCGTTTGATAGACATTGGATACCGCATCAACAACCGTTGTTTCAAAATCTGCAATTCCCCGAATTGCAACGGCAAGGAATTCTATCCTGTCTCCAACGTTTGAACCTAATCCAAGATAGACAGAATGTTTCATATAATTTTATCGTTCTGT
>JANXZD010000009.1 GCA_025355705.1 Bacteroidota bacterium
TATTTTAGTTGTTAGCGTATATTGAATATCGGGGTGTTTACCAGAATCATGTAGGCCCATATTCAAGATCATCTAAGTGCTCGTATATCGGCACTGCGGTCGTTACCAGATACCGTTTAAACGGTACGCAATCGTTTAAATTTGCGGTTTAAAGAACGATAGCTCCAGAGACGGGTGTTTCATCGTTGGTTATTACAAATCGTTTATTGGTCAAATTTAAAACAAAAACACCATCTCAGAGCGTCAGCGGAGAGATGGTATGCTACTAATATCTATTAGTATCTATAGGTAAAAACAGGTCGGTTTCATCCTTTAAATACAGGCGGTTTTGAATGTAGCAGCAATCAACGGTACTAGACCTTGCACACAACACTAGTAGACTTTGCAATAATTATTACTAGACCAATGCAAATGGATATTTGGTCTAGTTTTATTGTCATAGTTTGTTACCACCTTTTTTTGAATGTAAACAAACTATACCACTTTGTTTACATCTTGCCCATTTAAGATGATGCTTTGATTGTATTTTCACCTAACCGAATATCAAGTTTTGACATCGCATCCATCAAATCAGACCCGCCAAGGTGAGCATAGATTTGTGTTATTCGAGAAGTTGTGTGCCCAAGGATTCTTTGAACGTGGTACAATGACACTCCTTCAATAACTAGCATACTCGCACATGAGTGTCTCAACGAATGAAAATGTAATCTATCATCTAAATTATGACTGCGGATGAGAACTTTAAATCGATGCGACATTTCATTGGCGTTGTATTGATAACCACGGTCTCCCGGAAATACCCACTTTGCTGTTCTCTCCCGAATCTTGAGCATGTCATAAACAAGCGGATGCATTGGAACGACTCTTGTAAGACCAGTCTTAGTAGTAAACCCAGGTTGGTTTTGAATAATCACTGTTCTCTTGTTAAGATCAATGTCTTGCCATGTTAGATTAATTAGTTCACCTTTTCGGACACCGGTGAGTCCCGCAAAAAGAAGGACATCGTGGTAAGCTGATTTTTTGGCTTTAAGGTCGTTAAGGAGCATTACAAAATCTTCTTTTCGCAGGAAAGCTGGAGTAATGTGTTCTCGCTTTGGGATATGAACACCTTTTGCAGGATTATCTAGGATCTGTTTCCATTCAAGAAGTCGATTAAAGAATGCTTTGATAACTCTGAGTTCAATTGAAACGGTGGTGTGAGAAGCGATCTTCATTCGATCAGCTTTATACATTTCAATTTCTCTTTGAGTGATTTCAGAGATCTTCCTGTTCCCCCAATGACGAATCATTTTATCAACGGTAAATCCGTAAAGTTCGCGTGTCGCTTCAGACCAGGTTGCATCAACGTATTTTAACACATCTACAGATGCTTCACGAAGTGTTTGAATGTGCGCATGATGATCGTCGATAGAAAGAAATTGTTGATAGCGTTTATCAGCGGTTCGTTTATCTTTTGTCTTGAGGGAACGCCAAATACGTTTCGTATCGCGTGCATAGACAATGTAGTATGTACCGGATCGGTGTTTTACGAGTGATGGCATTAAAATCTCCAATAAACATTAGAGATTCTGCCATAAATACATCAAAAAGTGGTGGAATGTTGAGATCTATTCCGTTAGGTACTGCGGAGATTTGCTGATAAAAAGATTGTAAACATTGGGAATCCAGAAGCGGTGACAGGCAAGCGCTCTAACCAAACTGAGCTACGACCCCAAAAATAAATTCTAAAAGAGCAAAAGTTCTAAATTCTGCAACAAAATTCACGATTTACCTCTACAAAAACAAATACCCCTTGATTTTGCGCCTGTAAATATACGAAAATTTGGTACGGGTTTGCAAGAATAATTTCAAGAAAATTTTGTCTTTTTAGATGGTTTAAGTCCGATTTAAAGAAAAGATACGGTGAAAATTACAACGCTTAGCCGAACCTGTCATAAATTTTTTGTAAGAAGAGAGTTCCTTTGCTTTCCGTTCTCAATCAGAGATTGGGAACAAGATGATGAGAGTCATAAACGCAGTTCATTGCTTCCCCTCTACAATCTCTATCTCTTCCTTCGTCAATCCGTAAATCTTATACACCATTTCATCAATTTGTTTCTCCAAATCGCTGGTATCAATATTAATATTTTTTTCTTTTTTCAACAAAATACGCTCGGCAATCTTGGCAAAATCTCGTTGTTTATTCATTTTGATTTTGGGAATCGGAATTTCTCTCAGTTCTGCTAAAGTTGTTTGTCTAAAATCATCTTTTGAAGAAATCGAAGAAATATTCAAATAGATATAGGATATTAATCTACTTGCCATTACGGCCAATACAAATTTTGTATTATACTCTTTATCCGTAATAATAAAGGGGTTAATATCTTTCTTAAAAACCATTCTCTTTTCTGTGAAACCCACAGACAATCGGTCTTGACGATTAACAATTCTTCTTATTAAAATCTTCGGTTTCGCATCATAGAAAACTTTAAGCGATGGCATATCTTCTAAACTAGTAATGAAGGTTTTTTCCACTTGCAATGTGTAATTATAGACATTTCCTTTTTGTAAAAAAGGGTAGTGTTTTGCAGGTATTGACTTCTTCACTGGTTTAAAATTACTACCTGCCAAACCTTGGGTAGAAATTGTTATTGCGCCAAGGGTAGTATAATGCATTGGATCAAACTTATTTAAAATTCCATTGACAAAAGAATTTAAAATAATTTTATATTTTGGTGCTAGCGTAAGTGATTGATCAACTTCTGTAAATACTATATGATCCAGTGAATTGACACTAACTTTTTTGTCGAAACTATGGATGCCATACCTAGTTGTTGGCTGCATTGACAGGTGATAAATTGCAGTTTCAACATAAGCATCTTCAAAAATATCAAACGGTAAATTTATAATCTTATGAATTCCTCTTTGCTCAAATAGATGTTTTCTGAATAAAGAATAATTTTCCCCCGTTTGCCAAGTAATTGGGGCTATATATCCTAGGAGTCCATTTGGTTGCAATTTGTTAAGCCCTTCTAAAATAAAAAGAACTGAAGTTTCAAATTTTCTCTCAACAAAAGAAGAATATTTCTTTCTAAACCATTCTCTATATAGATCTGTGAACTCTTCCAGTGGAATATATGGGGGATTTCCAATTACAACATCAAATCCGGTAAATCTTCCATCTTCATCCAACACTTCTGGAAACTCAAAGCGCCATTCGAAAGCGTTATCATACAATTTATTATTTTTTGCATCTTCTATTTCTTGTTCGGTTTTTTTTATCTGAATTTTTAATTTGTTTACGTCAGTTTCAATATCTTTTTCAGAAAGTTTTTCAAACAAACTTCCCATTGCCACTTTATTTTCCACGAGCACAAGTTGACCTTTATACTTGCTTAACGTTTTGACAAGCGGATTGTTATTGTAATAGATGTTGACAATTTTTTCCTTAAAGCTATTAATGAATATTTGTAATTTTCTTTTCGCTTCTTTCGACGTACTGTTTTTGTATGTAGCAACGGCAATACGGTATTCACTTAATAAATTTTTGTCTTTCTTAAACACTTCACCTAAATCAGCGTTTACATCATATCGGCTTATCAGCGAATTTCCGGTTTTAATATTTATATCAATATTTGGGAGTGTTTCGAGATGTTTGAATTTACTTTTACTTGTATAGTAAGAGTTCTTTAACAGTTCAATCCATAAGCGTAAACGGCAAATCATTACTGATTTGGGGTTGATATCAACGCCAAACAAACAATTCTCAATGATGGTTTGTTTTTCGTGAAAGAGCGCTTCTTGTAATTGTTGTAGTTCGTCGATCGGCTTACCGTTAGTATTAAGTCTGTAATCAAATAAACTATCATCTTCTTCGTTAGTAATGATCAACTCATCGTTCTCAATAACAACTTTGAATCCTTTAACACGAGATCCATCGCGATAACTGAGAATTTGCAGCTCGCTTTTAATGGCGATAATCTCATTCAATGCTGAAACAAGAAAATGTCCGGAACCGACAGCCGGATCGCAAATTTTCAGGGTGTTTATTATTGTATTCGCTTTTTCACGTTGAGCCTTATCTGTATGGTCTATTTTGTCTTGCAGATCATTAAAACCCTCTACATTTTTACAATTTGGAAAATTAGAATCCTTAAACTTCTGCGCCACTGCTTTTCGTATCGTTTCACGGCACATATACATCGTAATAAATCCGGGGGTAAAGAACGAACCATCCTTGTAACCGTTGATTTTTTCAAAGATCAAACCAAGCACTGAAGCGTTAATGATCGATTTATTCTCTTCCTGGATACTTTCGCCGCTATCGCTGGCAAAATCGTAGGCATCAAGAAATTCAAAAAGATATTCCAGTGTCTTCTTGGTACCGGTGATTCGTTTCCCTTTCGACTCTTTAAGGATAGTTTGATGATATAACGGAATTTCAAATCTTCCTTTTAACGCGGAAATGACAATGGTATCAGATTCTAAATTTGTTTCTTCAAATAACGAACTGTTGAGATACGGCAGTCCGCTGAATTTTTCTTTCACCGATTGTTCACGTTCATCAACCGGTACCGCAAGCACTTCAAAAAACATTTCATTCAATTCATCATAATCCGCAATCCGTTTGGCATTGAGAAAGGATTGTTCTTTATTTCCCCGGTGATACTTTATTAACTGCCCTTCAAGCAATTTCAAGAAAAGAATACGATTCAACCAAGTAATGCAAAGTTCTAATCCAATACTGAATAATTGTTCGTTTTCATTTTCGCCATACTGCGTAGAATTGCCGACTTTTTTAAGTTTATTATTTACTTTCAAAATGCGGATCGTATTTTCCAGCAGGGAACCTTCATCGCGATCTTCTTCTTTCTTTCGCTCAATGGTTTTTTTGTTACCATCTTTGTTTTCAGCTAAACCGATAATATGAAGCAGTTCTCCATAAAATTCTTTATTAAGGGAGTTACTGTCGTTTACAAATGGTTTTTTGAGCAGATGTTCGGAGGAAAGAATTTTGTAAAGATTAACAAGTGAAGCGTCATCTTCTTTCTTGTCGTTCAGAATTATATCTTCATATTCTTTCAGATTAAAATATGTGCACGGTACTTTATCTTCAATTTGACCTAAATGCTTTGAAGCTATATGATCGTAGAAATGTTTTGTATCGTGTCCGCTCAATTTCCATTGTTCGTAATCTTTGTTAAGTTTTGTATTGCGATCAATATTTTTTTCAAACCAAACAGCATCAAAAACAAACCATTCCCAAATATTGGTAACAATAAGATGTTTTATTTCGTGATTTTTCCCTTCAACAGTTTCTTTCAAATAATATAGAACAAGTTCCTGAAATGCCTTTGTGTTTGCTTCACTCTTCGAAATCATTTCTGCTTTGTTCGCAGGACGTTTTGCTTCAATAATAACTCCAACCGTATCGCTTGATGATTTGCCATTATGAATAACAAGATCTTCTTTATTTTTTGTATTAATCTCGTTTGTTTCTTTATAATAGGTGTCTTTCAAAAAATCAGAAACGATATTCTTTAAATGTTCTTCACTTTCGTCTTCATTAATGCGGTTAAATAATCTGTCAAGATTCGTTTTAAACGTTTCAATTTGCTGTCTCTTAAGCGGTTGTTTGAGGTATGCTTTGTTTAACGATTTTGCCGGGGTTATTGGAGATAGCTTCATTTTATATACTGTTTAATCACAAAAAAAATCCGCGGCCGACATTAAACGCCTTCCCTGCGGAATCAATCTTGCTTTAGCACGTGTGAGAATACCTGCACGGTATTCCTTTCAGGTAATCAACTGCACTCTCTCACACGTGCTAAATGTAACGTTAAATCCAATCTATCGCAACGACACGTTTTTTTACAGTGTGTCGGGAGCGAAATTTAGGAGGAGTGAGCGAATTGGGTAACGATGAACGAAGCGCTTTATCACCTCGAAGAGGTGATACCGGCCTGTGCGACTCGGGGTCCATCGTGAGCGGTAAATTTCGCAAAGATTTCTTTTGTTACTTTTCTTTCTCGGAAAGAAAAGTAAGAATCACAAAATGTGTTTTATGGATTCCCGACAGAAGCGTTCGGGACTGACATGTTTTCTATGGTCATTGCGAGGAGTCCCGCAATGCGGGACGACGTGGCAATCTTTCTTTAGAAACAAGATTGCTTCACTTCGTTCGCAATGACACGGTTTTTTTAGGGAATGACATTACCTTCTTTTCAGTTTCTTTCCCTTCATCAAACGGTAATACAGCCATCTCGGGATCAGCGTAACGAGAGTCATTGCAGCTCTGTTCAACAATCCCGGAATGACAACGACCGTTCCCGATCGTAATCCGTTCATCGAAGCATCAACCACCTTCTCTGCGGTTCCCCAGCGCAAAATACCCCGATGCAGTTGTTCTTCTTTCGGCATTCCTAATTTTTCGTGGAAATTGGTCCAGGTAAATCCGGGACAGAGCGCCTGCACAGTAATACCTTTCTCGTGCAGTACAAGATGAAGTGATTCGGTGAAGAGTGTCAGGAATGCTTTGGTCGCGCCGTAGGTCGGGTCGGATGCCGTCGGGGCAAATCCGGCAATGGAGGAAACATTGATGATCGTCCCCCGCTTCCGCAGTGTCATCCCCGGAATCGCCGCATGCATCAGCTGCATTGCCGCACGAAGATGAACATCAATGAGCATCTCCGGATTGCTGATATCATCTTCGATGAAATGTTTTTTCAATCCGTGCCCTGCATTATTCACCAGCACGTCAATATCCGCGGAGCTCCGTATCAGTTCGGTAAGCTCGGCACGATGTTTCGGATCGGAAAGATCGCCGAGTTTCATCGTGACCGTTCGGCCATACGTCGTTCTGATCTCTTCAGCAACCCGTTCAAGATATTCTTTCCGGCGCCCGGTGATGATCAGATCGTACCCTTGTTCGGCAAATCTTCGCGCAAACTCCGCACCGATACCGCTGCTGGCACCGGTAATAAAAGCGATCATTACAGTATCTTTCTCTTTATTTGATTTCAATCTGTGAATCTGTGGCAAAAAAAAATCCGCAGTTCCAGCTTAATCGCCAACTCTGCGGATCCATTCTACGCCATAATGTAGCTCTTTATCGTATATATCGCAATAAAACGGCTGTTCTTATGCTTTGCCTGCGCAACAAGAATAATCTGCGCAATCTGTGGCGGCACTCTTCAGCTTTTTTTATAAAATAGCATTTCTTTTTCTAAAATTATCATTACGGTAATCGAACTAAGCATTTCGGTTTTGCAAACGGGCATTTCGTTTTCGGTACTCTCCATTTCGTTTTTACAAATGAACATTTCGCTTCTCTAAATTATCATTCCGATAATCGAACAGAGCATTTCGGTTTAGTAAATAGGCATTTCGCTTTCGTAACTCTGCATTTCGCTTTTATAAACGAACATTTCGTTTCTCTAAATTATCATTACGCTAATCGAACGGAGCATTTCGGTTGTGTAAACGAACATTTTGCCTCAGTAACTCTCCATCTCGTCAGTGTAACTGAGCATTTCGTCTTTGTAAATTATCATTCGATAATCGAACTAAGCATTTCGGCAGATGAAATGAACATTGTGCTTTTGCAAAAGTTCATTTCATTGTTGGAACAACGTATTTCAGTGTTCTTAACATGCACTTCATCGTTCCATAGCGCATGATAGAATGGTAAGCGGTCAATTCATTCTTCCGCACATTCATTGTATTCTTTACGCAGTACTATGGAATTGAGCAAGATCGATTGATTCGGTAATTGTGTACCGGAACCGACAAGTTTTGCAAGTGCTTTATTTGCAGTCATCGTTTTTTTGAGAATTTCTTTTGTCTCAATTTTTCCTTTGGCGGGAGCATTGGCTGATCGTTATATGGTTTGTTATTATTGTATGCCATATGGTAAGGGCTTTCAATGCACTCGTTGTATGAACGAAGGACAATACAACTAAATAAATACCCTCATTGCAACTACAAGGGTATTCATTGACTTCAAGATGAACCAATTGAATATATTGGAATGGAGCACTCCACTCATGCGGATGATGGCATCAGGTAAGGTTTAATGCTTAGGGCTCTTTTGAGCCGCATAAACGGGGTCCTCTTTTTCTTGCGAAGAATGCAAGCAACCTTCCCGCCGTATCTTAGCGGGAAGGCTATGTGCATTTCTCTATTTAATCATCATCATTTTTTTCAACTGCACTTTATCTCCACTTTGTAGTTTCGCAAAATATATTCCGCTCGACACACCTTTCGCATTCCAATTCACTTCCTTCCATCCCGCCGATTGTTCTTCGTTCACGAGAGTTGCAATTTCTCTCCCGAGCAGATCATATACAGAAAGTTTTACGTGCGCAGATGTTGGAAGTGCGTACCGAATTATTGTTGATGGATTGAACGGATTGGGATAGTTTTGGGAAAGCTGGAACATAAGCGGAACGATGTCGTCGGACTCTTGAATGTTTGTGATTATTTTTCCGACCGGCAAACCTGTCCTCTGATTATTTCCCTGGAATGTTCCCCATACCGGTAATCGGAACGCGTCGTTTGTCTTTCCGAGTGTCGTTGAATTCAATGCCATGCTCACAGAAGAATCTGCATTGTCATAGAAAGCGATCAGCCGTCCGCCGACTGTTCCTACATACAGGACACCGCGCTGATATAACAACGGCGCATCAATTCCCGTACTATCCTGATAATACCATTGGCGCACTGAATTCGTATCCAACGCAGTAACACGCCCGCCATGGTCACCAACATAAATCAAACCAGCATTGGAGATCGCCGGCGTTGACAGAATGGGTGAACCGCTTTCGAAGGACCATTTGATATTTCCGTTTTGCGTTTTTATCGCATACAATCGTTTGTCGGTACTGCCCATGTATAGATTGGAATAACCATCGATGACCGGTGAACCAACGATGCTGCCCCCAAGCTGAGTTTGCCAAACAATACTTGGCAGCTGGTTTCTCGGGAAAGAAAGTTTTACAATCTTACCGCTCGATGTTCCATAATAAACATAACCATCTCCGTCGATGGCAGGTGAACCATTGATCGAATCGAATAACGACAGCTGCCATGCAGGAGTCGGTGACGAGGAAGGATCGTTCAGATCAAAACCATACACAGTCCCTTTCACGGTTGCGAAGATGAGTTTTCTATCAAGTGTGATCGTGGCTGAGCCGAGAATTGGTGCATCCACAAAGTAATTCCATGCTACTTTTCCTGTCAGTCTTTCCACAGCAAAGAAATTCTTATTGGAAACACCGACATAGATCCGATTTGTCACCGAATCGACAGCCGGTGTCGAAACCATCAAACCGCCAAGCGGCAATGCTGCCCAAAGGGAGGCTCCGAACTTTGAAAACGCATATAGATTCTTATCGGTAGAAGCAATATAGACAGTTGTATCATACGCAATGGAACTTGAAGATTTGACTTCACCTCCAACTTGTAATGAATAAAGATCATTTCCAGATGCGTCGAGCCTATATACCGCATCGCCTGTGCCGATGACATATAGAATATTACTGCCCAAGAGACTTGGACCGGCATACACTCCGCCATTGAGAAAGAACTTGAACTTTGAGCGATTCACTGTTGCCCGACTTGTGTCTCGTGCACCTTGATTATCCTGTACAACCAGCATCACTTTATTTGTTCCCTGACCAAAAATATGCGTGAATTGCTGTTGTCTGCCAAAAAGCTCACCATTAACAAACCAGAACATACTGTCCACAGTCCCGTCGCTATCATAACTTCCTGCACTTGAAAATGTAATTGGCGATGAGACCGTCAGTGAATTTGGCTGGAAAATATCTTGCAGTATATTTACATGAGGTGATGCATTCAATGGCGTTGATTGTATTTCATTGCTAAAGGGACCTTCAATGAATAAATTATTCACCGCTCTCATCCGGTAATAATACCGGGTTCCATTTGTAAGATTGGAATCGACGTATTGCGTAGAACTCGTACTGTCGATAAGAACAGAAGCCGGAGACGATGTGCTTCGATATATTCTATACCGGAGAATATTCGGAGCAACACTTGCACTCCAGCTCAGTACCATGCGCTGGTTTCCGGGATTTGTTGTAAGAGAAGTTGGTGCGGGCACAATTGTGAACAATGTTCTCGCCGACGAAAAAAGACTGGTAACATCGTTCTCTCGTGCAGCAACTCTCCAGTAATATTTTGTACTGACAGTAAGTCCTGAAATTGATCTGCTTGTGTCTGTTACCGTGGAATCGTTTATCACAATTCCGGAAGTAAACGCAGGATCCGTTCCGCACTGTACATGATACGCCGTTGCTCCGGGCGATGGATGCCACAGAAGAGTAAGTGTTGTCGGCAGGTTCAATGTTCCTTCTGCAGGAGCCGCAAGCAGTGGTGTTGTAAACGGTATGGTGTTTACTTCACTGCTGAGCGGACCTTCAATGGACAAAGTATTCACTGCTGTTATTAGATAGAAATAACGCGTCCCATTAGTAAGATTCGAATCGATGAATTGAATAGAACTTGTGCTGTCAATGAATATAGAAGCTGGCGAAGAAATTCCCCGATAGATCTTGTATCGAAGGATATTGGGTGCAACACTGGCGGTCCATTGTAGATTAATACGCCGGTCATCGGGAATTGCAGCAACAGATGTCGGAGCTGGAACGATTGTCGTGAAAGTTCTGACCGAAGAATAGGAACCGGAACCGATCGTGTTCCACGCTGCAACTCTCCAAAAATATCTTGTGCTGATGGAAAGTCCTGTAACGGATTTGACCGTGTCGGTCATCGTAGAATCATTGATGATCATCCCCGCAGCAAATGTTGAATCTGTTCCCATCTGCAGATGATATGCTTTTGCTTCCGTGGTTCGGTTCCAATGAAGCGATATATTTGTCGATTGATTGATAGCGTTATGAACCGGTAAAACAGGAACCGGTGAAAAGGGGATGGCTGTGAAAACTGTGATCGAATTCCTGAAGACCGATAATGACCCACTATAGTTTGCAGTAAGGATATCCGGCCGATTATCTCCATCAATATCGCCGACAAGAATACACTGCGGACCAAATGTCGCTGCAGAATTTACTCTATCAGTAAAGCTGATAGAACCTGCCGTGCTCGTATTCCTGAACATCGAAACAGCGGGTCCGCCGATGGTGTGAATGGCCACGTCGGGTTTACCGTCCCCATCCACATCACCCAATGCTACTGTCCGTGGGTTTTGTTCGGTGGCGAAATCAACTTTCGAAGCAAAAGAGACCGAGCCGAAGCTGCTGGTGTTCCTGAATACGGAAAACGTATGTTCCGCATTATTTGTTTTAATGATGTCAAGTTTGCCGTCTGAATCGAGATCACTTACCGCTACACTCGATTGTCCTGAACCGGTCACATAGTCGATTTTGCCAGCAACGCTGATTGAACCGGGACTGCTAGTATTCCTGTATACCGATAACAAATTAGTGAACGTAGAGATGATGATGTCCGCTTTGCCGTCCTCATCAAGATCGCCGATGGCAACTCCCATAGGATTCGTGCCGGTGGCAAAGTCAACGGCAGAAGCAAATGAACCTGTGGAAATAGAACCAATCGTACTTGTATTTCTAAAGACTGAAAATGTATTGTCCTCATAGTTTGATGTAATAATGTCCGGCTTCCCATCGCAGTCAATATCGCCGATCGCGACACTATACACACCTCTTCCTGTAGCAACGTTCACTCGTGGAGCAAATGTGATCGAATCCGAATTGCTGGTATTCCTGAAAACAGAAAACGTTCTATCTTGAAAATTGACAATGACCAGGTCTAGTTTTCCGTCTCCATCAACATCGCCAATCGCCGCATCCATTGGATTCTCGCCACTTGAGATGTCAATCTTTGGTGCAAAAGAAGCGGCATTGATCGAACCTGATGTGCTGGTGTTCCGGAAGATCGAGATGGTATTCGGATAGTTTGCTGAAACCACATCCGGTTTACCGTCTCCATTCAAGTCCCCAATGACAACGCTCTGTGTTCCTGGTCCTGCAGCAAAATCAACCTTTGCCAGAAATGTCGTTGCATCAATTTTCTGAATACTGTTGAATGTCATCGTAAATGGTTTGGCTGAGTATGCCGTTAAACCGGTCGTCAGATTTGTGACCGAGATCGGCGTATATGTTGCACCGACCGGCACCGTGACGTTCAGTGACGTGGCTGAGGCGGAATTGACAGACGCTTTGACGGCGCCGAAGTACACAATATTATCAGATGCTGTTACATTAAAATTTGTTCCGGTGATCGTGACATTGGATCCGACCAGGCCGCTCATCGGTGTGAATGATGTGATCGTCGGTTGAGCGGTGGCGATCATTGTTATAAGTGTTAATGCGCAAATGTGCAATCGAACAATATTTTTTGTATTCATAGTAGTCTCTGCTTATCCAACCGAATCGAGTCGACCGGTAATTACTGTTTCATCAAAGATCTGTGCTTGCCGTAGATAAAAATATATTCCTGAAGGTACGTTCTCTGTGTTCTATTCTGCCTTTTTCATTCAGCAGGCTCTCACATGTTACATCGACAAAGGATAAATCTATCTGGATTTATTTAGGATTGATATTCCGGCTGTGCCGGTGGATGGAAAAGAGGAAGATTTGTAAGAAGACTGTGAATAAAAATTCCCAGAGTCCAATTCGTGGCATGAGCCGACGAATACAGTATCTATGTGATGCAAATGTACACTGATATAGATATAGAGTCAACAGAGAGTATTTTTATTGATACCGTAGAAGAAAGGCTCACGTCCTTCCTTCCTTCTATCTACATCAAATACTCTACAGCTTTTGAAGCGAGGTCTTTTCGAATATCCATAAGGTTTCATTCAATGTCACAAAAATTAAGAAGAACTTGATTATAGAGTCGGTTCTATTTACAATAGTCTACACTCAATTATTCAAATTAAAAGGAACCGTGCTATGGAAAATCAAAATTACTCCAATCATCGTCACCATATATTGCAATACGGCATAATTCTTTTGTTCATACTTATTATAACCGCCATTGGTTCAATTATCAATTTATATCTTTCATTTGGCGATCATCATCGTCTCTATAGCGCGTCATTAGTAACCGTCCTTACCATATGTGTGCTTGTCCAAGCATGGTATGG
>JANXZD010000025.1 GCA_025355705.1 Bacteroidota bacterium
AAGCATTGCAACTGCAACCACAATACCGCGATGCAATACTCTTAAAGCAAAAGATACAATCATTAATGTAAGTTCAAAAAATTGTATAGATAAAAGGGGCCAGCGCGCTTCCTTTTGTTAAAACAACCAATAATCCAAACAACACTAAAACAATGACGATGGGAAGCAGCCACCATTTTTTGTTTTCTTTGAGAAATGAAAAATATTCTGTTAGGATCTTGATCTTTGCCATACTCTCGCCTTACGACATTTTTTCATAATTGATGTTTTTACTCTGATCGCGTTGAATCCAATAGGATTTCCGTTGTCGATCGTTGTGAGCAATATAGAATTTTTTTCCAAATATTTTTGCAGCCAATGAAATGACAGAGACTATTGAAAAGAATACAACAAACAATATAATACGAGAGACGATACTTCCTAAAATAATTGCAAAGCTCATCCACCAACGATGAATGATGCGAAGCAACTGCGAAAAGAACATTCCTGAGATAACCAAAAACGCTCCCACCGAACTAACGATCAATATCGCTTTTGTACCCCACCATCCTTTCAAAAATGCCGCAACACATAATAACAGCAACACGCTACCAATTGTCAGTCCGAACTTCTTTAAATCGTGTGGAGTGGATTGTATCGTTCCAATATCGTGGCGAACCTCATTAATCCAACTCATATTCTTTTCTCCAATCGTTCTTCTCAACCAATACCGGTTGATCTTTTTTCAACAACAGAAAATTTCCCAATACTAATACGTCCATTTCGGTACGCATGAAGCATCGATAGGCGTCGCTCGGAGATCCAACAATAGGTTCTCCTCGTACATTAAATGAGGTATTCACTACGACGGGACACCCTGTTTTATTATAAAATGATGTAATCAATTGGTGGAAAATCGGATTTGTCTCTTTGTGAACAGTCTGGATCCTCGCAGAATAATCAATATGTGTTACCGCAGGGATTTCCGAACGGGGAACATTTAATTTTTCAATTCCCCACAATTGCTGTTGTTCTTTTGTCATTTGAACTTGCTTATTCTTTACAACATCGGCGACGAGCAACATGTAAGGACTTTCACAATTAATATCAAACCAATCAGAGACATGTTCCGCTAATATTGCCGGTGCAAACGGGCGAAAACTTTCCCGATACTTTATCTTCAGGTTCATTTTTTTTTGCATTTCAGAAGAACGGGCATCACCAATGATCGATCGATTTCCAAGTGCCCGAGGACCGAACTCCATCCTTCCTTGGAACCATCCAATAACATTCTCGTTTGCGATCATCGTTGCAACATCATCACATAACAATTGAATATCATCATATCGAACATGAGGAATTTTTTCTTTGACAAGAAATGTTGCAATCTCATCATCAGAATACGATGGCCCCAGATAAGAACCATGTTGAGAATCCTTAATACCAATTACCCGCTCCTTTTTGAAGTACTGATGGTATCCGATCATCGCCGCACCTAACGCTCCACCGGCATCTCCCGCTGCCGGTTGTATCCATAATGAATCAAAAATTCTTTCACGAAGTATTTTTCCATTGGCAACACAATTTAATGCTACGCCTCCGGCAAGACAAAGATTTTTTTCGCCGGTCATAGCTTTCGCGTGACGAACGATCCTCAACATTATCTCTTCCGTTACAACTTGAACTGAAGCAGCAATATCCATCTCACGCTGCGTCAATGGCGATTCTGGTTTACGCGCTGGACCATCAAACAATGATGCAAATTTATCATTCGTCATTGTCAGACCAACGGGGTAATTAAAATATTCCATGTTCATTGTAAACGACCCGTCATCACGGAGATCAACAAGATGATCGTAGATCCTCTGAACATATTTCGGTTCACCGTACGGCGCAAGTCCCATCACTTTATATTCGCCTGAATTCACTTTGAAACCTGCAAAATAGGTGAACGCAGAATAGAGCAGACCTAATGAATGCGGAAAATGTTGTTCCTCAATGATCCGAACCGAATTCTTTTCTCCAACAGCGATGGATGACGTTGCATATTCACCGACACCATCAATCGTAACGATTACAGCACGTTCAAACGGCGACGGAAAGAAAGCCGATGCGGCATGAGATTCATGATGTTCTGTAAATAATACTTTCCCTTCGTATTTCAATTCATCAGCAATGACATCTGAAAGCCATAATTTTTCTTTTAACCAGACTGGCATCGCCATAATAAATGAACGAAAACCTTTTGGAGCGTGAGAAAGGTATGTTTCAAGCAGCCGATTGAATTTTAAGAATGGCTTGTCGTAAAAGACGACAGCATCAATTTCACTGATTGAACATTGTGATTGTTGTAGACAAAATTGGATCGCATGGTGCGGAAAACGTTCATCATGTTTTTTACGGGAGAAACGTTCTTCCTGTGCAGCGGCAATAATTTCACCGTCTCGCACAATACAGGCTGCTGCGTCATGATAAAATGCGGAAATACCAAGGATTGTCATATTATTTGTTTTTTGTCAGTGTTTTCTTACCAAGAGATCGGCTCATTTCTTGCGCAAGATATGTTGCAATAATCGAGAACGTCGTGTCTGTATAATGCACATCATCACGAAAATATATCAATGATTTAGGAACAACAGAATCAAGATCGATCAACGGCAAATTATTCTTCTGTGCGATCATTTTCATCGTTTCATTATATTTCAGCATCCCATTTTTAGCAGTTTGGATACTCCATACCGTGTGCTCATTGATCGCTTCTACTTTCAACATACCAAGAACGGATATCTCATCAGCCGACATAACTGATTTGTATAATGACGGTTCTGTCATTAAAATAATTTTCGTACTATCGTGCTTTGCCAATTCAATGATCGTATTAAGATTCCGTTCATACGATACAATTCCCGGAAATGTATCAGTCGTAATCACTTCTTTTGGATAGGCATACCATAATCCTGATACTATACTATTCATCTTG
Organism: Bacteroidota bacterium; assembly: GCA_025355705.1. GTDB lineage: Bacteria > Bacteroidota > Ignavibacteria > UBA10030 > UBA8401 > UBA8401. The sequence goes on from JANXZD010000025.1 coordinate 2,960, forward strand.
TCCAAAAGACTTCCATGATGAATAATTCTATTGATGGGCCCATAAAAATGTCCGTAATCTTCCCTGAACGTATCGTGACTAAATACTGAAAAATCTGCATTGTGAAGAAGATCGTTCACTGATTGCATGATCAGAATGATGGATGGTTTATGCTGCCTCAAATTGGTCTCGTAATTGATCAATGTATGAAGTGTTGTATACCATTCCCTGCCAAGATTATACACTTCAACATTTGAAAAACTATATTCGTTTTTAAGGATTCTCTCAACTCGCGATTCCCAATCTTTTCCTTTGCTGTCCGACAATTCCGTTGTAGAACCACCAAGACAAAATATTTTAATCGAACGGGAAGAAGAATCACTACGCGGATGATACTCTTGAGGAACGAGCTGTAGGTAGGGATGGAATTTATTTCGATTTTTTTCAAACCAGTCCTGATAGATTTTATCAGCAATCTGGTAGACAATGATTGTGGCGAAGAACATTGCCATAAAAAAAACAATAACTGCGCGATGATCTGTTTTTTTCAACCGTAATCGAACGTAAAGAATTAGGGTCAATGTGATTGCAATTGGAAACAATATTCTTACCAACCATAAAATGATCGCTGGAAAAATACCGAAAGCAAGTGTATATTCGTCCGGGAAATAAAACCCGATGTAAATATAGGTGCCGGTCGCAAAGAATAACACGCCAAGGATATATTCAATAGTCGTAAACTGTATTTTTTTTTGTTGATCCATCTTAAAATCAATTACTCAACTTTAATAACACTTGCTTGAAAAATTTCATGGGTTGCATCATCTTGTACGAATGCAACTACAGCAAGCCGTTTTGGGTCGATCACATTCTTTTTTGTGTGTAACCGGGAACCGAGTTGTGCAAAACGAGTATTTGTCAGCTCAAAAT
>JANXZD010000038.1 GCA_025355705.1 Bacteroidota bacterium
GATTTTACTTCAACAAACACCAGAACATTTCCATCCTTCGCAACAATATCGATCTCTCCGTGTTTGTAATAATAATTTTGTTCAAGGATATCGTAACCATTTTGTTTCAAAAAATCCATCGCAACAGCTTCGCCAATTTTCCCTTTAGTTCTATGAGACTTTGGGCCTTTGCGGTTCATAGTTGTTCCAATGTATCAACATGAAATGAACGGCGATGGATCGGCGAATAACCAAATTGACGAATTGCTTCGATATGCGCTTTTGTTCCATACCCTTTATGTTTTGCAAATCCATACTGAGGATATTGCTCATGTATTTCAACCATCAATGCATCACGCGTAACTTTCGCGATAATCGAAGCAGCTGCGATGGAATGAGAAAGTGAATCTCCTTTGATAATATTCTCCACCGGATATAATTCATGTCGAAAAAAATTTCCGTCAACGAGTAGTTGCTGCGGTTTAATTTTGAGAAGCGCTATCGCTTTGTTCATTGCAAGAAATGATGCCTGTAAGATGTTGATCGTATCGATCACATCGTGGCTTACAATTCCGATCCCAATTGCCAATGCCTTTTCATGAATGTAGTGGAATAATTCTTCACGCTTTTTCGCTGACAATTTTTTAGAATCATTCACTCCCTCGATCAAAACCCCTTGTGGGAAAATCACAGCAGAAGCAACAACGGGTCCTGCAAGTGGACCTCGTCCCGCTTCATCAATACCGGCGATATGCAGAATTCCTTGGCTCCAATATTTTTGTTCGTATTCTAACATTATATTCAACCCAAATAGATCGCAATCAAACCAACAAGCATATCCCACTTAAGAATATTTGAAATACGATTCAAATTCTTTACCGATTGATCTTTCCATAAAGATATGATCAGATATACCAGAACAAGATTCACTCCAAAATTAACTGTGATAAAGTATTTCAACCCATACAATCCACAAAAGAATGGAATGAATGTAGAACCAATAACAATGACCAAAAACGTTGTCGCAATAATTCCTGCATTCTTCATTCCATATTTCACGGGAAATGTGCGCGCATTATTCTTGGAATCACCTTCGACATCTTCCATATCTTTCACTATCTCTCTTCCGACATTGATAAGAAATGCAAACAGTGCGGGCATTAAAGCCTGGCGAATATTTCCAACGGTTGCACCACCAAAGATAAATGCAAGTCCGGTCAACGCACCTACAGTGATATTTCCTAATAATGGTGTCCCCTTAAGAACTTTGCTGTAGAGAACAATCACCGGAACAGCAAAGAATGCTATAATGAACGCACTACGCGTTGTATATGCGCTCATGATCAAACCAAAACCCGTAAGTGCCCCAAAGAACATCAATGCATCATATCGAGCGACGGCACCGCTCGGTAACGGGCGATCCGGTTTGTTGATGCGATCAATCTCAATATCTAGAATGTCATTGATCACCATTCCGCCGCTACCGATCAACGCACCACCGAGCGATGCGAAGATCATTGGAAGAATCTGCGACTGAGTTCCTCCGGCAAGGATGCAGGAGACAAAGATTGAAAGAGCGGTGATGATAAAATTTACAGGTCGGGCTAACGTTATGTAAGGTTTCATTAGAATTCGTTTATTATTCCTACGTGAATTTTTCCATTGCTAAAACTATCTCCCTGACCAAGCGCATAACTGATATTTAAGATTCCCAATCCTGTTTCAACTCGCGCACCAATACCAAATCCGTATAAACTCTTTTCCTGTCGTACTATTCCCTTTAATGCGTCAGATGGACGGGAAAAATATCCACCATCAACAAATCCGAATAATGATGATGCTCTGCCGGTAAGGAATCGATATTCACCATTTACATACGCCAACTGCGATGCAAAAAATTGATTTTCACGATATCCACGCAATGAGGTTGTTCCTCCAAACTGATAGAGATCGCTCAATTCCAATCGTGTAGAGTTGATCTGTTTCCCGTGAAGACCGATCATGATTACCTGACGTGCAAAAGTTGTGATGAATACTTCCGCATCAACAGAATACCGTCGAATTGAAAAATTTTTCTCTGTGGCAAGATACAAATATTTTTCCGGTCCAGAAATCGATTTCCTTCCTTGCTGGACCGTCGTTGAGTATCGCACACCGCGCGTCGGATTTCGAAGATTATCCCGCGTATCGTATAGGACCTCCGCTCCAAAAAATAATGCATTGCTTTCAAAGATCGAGAATTGTTGAAGATCGGCAGAAGGATACACTGATTCAGAAGTGATATTTCCCGCGATTGATAATTCTTCCGTAATGATAAAATCACCACGCAATTCTAATTTTGTCTTAACGTATGTAGAATCCTGTTTGCGCTGATAGAATGTTCCACCAACGTTCAATGGAATACCAAACAACCACGGTTCTCGGTATTGTAATTCAATTTCCTGAGTCGTTTCGGTTTCCCGCTGCCATCGTATCAATGCTTTTCTTCCTGTGCCAAAAAGATTTCGCAGTGCAACGAAAACATTTCCGGTAAAGTATCCCTTGGTATTAGGTGTTGTTGATGGCACATATCCAAGAATTCCGTCAAACGTATTTGTATTCCCTTCCCGAACGGAGATCAATAATCCGCCACGTAAAGAATCACTGATCGCTTGTGAGACAATATACAATTGTGGCTCAGCAACCGAAGAAAACAATTGCATTCGTTCCAAACGTCTTTGAATTCGAACGATTCGTTCTTGATCGAACAATTCACCTTTGTTCACTCGCGCTTCACGAACAATGACATTCGTCGATGTAGCTGAATTTCCTTCAGTTTGAATTTCGTCAAGATATATTTTTGCACCTTCTTCAATCGTCAATTTTACATTCAATTTAGAACCATCACCTGAATCGACATGAATGCTGTCACTACTGATCCTTGTAAATGGAAATCCTCGTCCCGCATATAATTGAAGAACTGATTGAATATCAGATTCCAATACCTGCGCATTCAACGGCGTTCCTTTTTTCGTCTCGAAAAGGGAAAGAAGTTCTGTCGTGGAAATCGCAGAATTTCCAACAAGAGTAATCTCAGAAATAGATGTTCGAACTTTTTCATTCAGAAAAAATATCAATTCCGCGGCAGAAGAATCGATATTGAAAATATACTTGGAAGAATCGATCCTAAACGAGTAAAACCCATCTGAACGATAGATATCTGCCAAGGCTACACTTAATTGTTCAATCTGAGAGATTGGTGAACCAATCTTTACAGGGATCTTCTCTAGCAATTCGCGTTGAGAGAAGAATGTATTTCCAAAGAACTCAATTGAAGATATCTTCGACTGTGATTGTCCGACAGTGACAAATAAAAAAAGCCAAACGCAGAGTACGATTGGCTTTTTTTTCCATATATGGTTTTTGGATATCATTGTGGGTTCCGTCCATGCGGAACTGAGGTCAATAAATTTTTAATCGTTGAATAAGATCCCAAATCGGCGTTAATAAACGATAGTCACCGAACCCTGTCTCATCAACAAAAACGATACTTCGGTTGTAATCATAATATGACCAAATCTCGTATGGTTTTGTATCAACATCGAATGGATGGCGTTCAACATTGCTCGGCGAACCAAACAGAATGAAGACCATTCCCATATCGGTCTTCCAGCCCGGCTGATAATGCGAAAAATGTTTGTTCGCATATTCCACACGGCTGTAATATTCTTCCATATACTCGTTCCGCACTGTGCTGACATTTGGATCACGTTTTTTCCAAAACTCATCGAACAGTTTTCTTTTCTCTTCATCCGTTTTCGCTTCAGAGATTTTGTCATATTCAGCATCTTTTGCAATATACCGCATTTGTCGAATTGCTAGATCAAGATCTGAAATACTGATCGGCAAATCACCCCATCGAACAACGAATGGTCTTTCTTTGATCAAGAACGGTTCATCCACAGAAGCATTTACTGAACGAACCTCAACATTAACAGAGTAAGCCCCGGTAGAATATTGTGAGCTGTCAAAACGTGTGATCATTTGACCGCGAACACCATGCATTTTAAATGGTTGACTCTTGTTCAGTAATTGCTTCCCTTTGATATCGGTGATCACATAACGGAACTCAAGAGAATCCGCCGGGTTGGAAGAATATACTTCGAAGAATATCGAGAATGCATTATTATTCTCTCCGATATTTCCGGAAATATTCGGAACGATCTTTCTTCGTTCGCCATCTGCAGCTATACGACTCACAAGCATAACATCACTGAGCGCAAGTGAAGATTTGAAGTAATGATCGACATTGATTTTCTTCACTACGGAAGATACTTTCCCGGATTCATTGTCACGTAATTGTACCTTTAACGAATAGAGACCAGGTGATATTTCAGCTGAACGCTGCGTAAGACTAAACGCTTTTTTAGATCCGGTATATTCAAACATTGGAACTTTTACTTCTTCTGTCCAGATCTTTTCAGAGACTGATGAATTTTTATCGTTCAAAAAATTCAATGTGATTTCATATTTCGAAACGTACTGATCGTTCATTTTTACAAATTGAAGAAGGTCATACGGGATCTGTACATACACATCCACTCTCGACGAAAGCGAATCGCCAGTTGAAAAACTGAGCGCATCAACAAAGAATTCAGGGGCATTGTACATCGATATTGGCCTTCGCGCTTCAACTTGCGCAAACAAACCAGATGAGATTAGGATGTAAAATATGAACAGTCTCATGATCATCCTCTCGAAATTAATTCTCCATCTAAATCATATTCTGTCGCATCATTGATCGTTACATTCACAAAATCTCCAATATTAAAACCATTCTTCCTCGGGATAAAAATTTCATTGTCAATTTCAGGTGCGTCCCATTCTGTCCGTCCGACAAAATTTCCATCTTCAATGCGTTCTATAACCGCGCGTGTAGTTTTCCCTATGCGCAGTTCATTTTGTTCAAGCGAAATCGCACGTTGAACTTCCATAATATGTTCTTTGCGGCGTTCTTTTTCTTCTTCGGGAATTGGATCACCCAGTCCGTGCGCTGTTGTATCATCTTCTTGTGAATATGTAAAGACTCCAAGTCTGTCGAATTTAACATCTTTAATAAACTGAACGAGTTCTTCTATGTCTGCTTCCGTCTCATTCGGAAAACCAACGATCAATGTTGTCCGCAGAGAAATATCGGGAACCGATGTTCTAATTGTTGAGATCAAATTCTCGGTTGTCTTTCGCGTAATTCCTCTCCTCATTGATTTCAAAACATTATCTGCCGCGTGTTGGATCGGCATATCAAGATAACGACAGATCTTTGGATTATCACTGTACGATTGTAAAATATCGAGCGGAAATTTTGCCGGGTATGCATACATCAATCGAATCCACTCTAATTCTTTTATGGATGCAAGCGATGTCAGTAATGATGCAAGTTTTCGTTCCCCATAGATATCCAGACCGTAATACGTCGTATCTTGTCCAATAACGATTAGTTCCTTTACTCCTTTTTC
>JANXZD010000056.1 GCA_025355705.1 Bacteroidota bacterium
GTATCGTTCAAGTGAATTTCTATCAACAAAATACCGGAAGTACCCAAATATTACAGTATGTAGATTTCGCCGCTAAAAAAATTGGCACTACAAAAATAGTAATTCAAGACAGTGCGAAAACCGCAGAAGTAGAAATTATCGTCACGGTTGCTGTCATAGTATCGTCTCCTTCCACATTTTCGGTCAAGACTCAACAAGCAAAATCCGGTTATATCAATGGCGGAACAAGTCCCTATAAAATTATTCAGCCGCCAAATTCAGCAATTGCAACAGTAACACTCTCTGGTTCATCAATCACGGTGACAGGTATTTCCCAAGGTACAACAAGTGTTACGATCGGTGATAATTCTAATCCTTCGAATACGGTGATAATTCCACTCACCGTTACGATTCCGCCGACTTTCACAACAGCCGGAAAGATTTCTTTCGCTTCAACAATAGGTGATTTTCAAACAGAAGGGATTTATGGTGCCAATAATTCCAACGATATTCCCAATAATGATGCCGGTGCCGGTGGATTTGTAACGAAATACAGCGGCAGTGGAAATTTCGGACAGATGATAGGTTATAAAAAGAAAATCTCATCACAGTACGATATTATTGCACTCATTTTTTTAAAGAATTCTATCACTCCGGGAACAGTTTCTGTGGACACAGGGATTTCAAATATTCAAAGAGAGATTGGCAACGTCGTGTTTGGTTTTAATCTTGTTCTCAATAGCGAAACTAATCCTCTGTATTCTTTCTATAGCGGTGATCTGACATTTTCCACGTTCAACGAACAGACAGCCGAAGGAAATTTTAAAGGGAAAGCCAGTCGTCAGGGAGTTGTCGGGAGCGATGTTACCATAAGTCAAGGATTGTTCTCGGTTCCGTTGATCGTAGAGGATGGTACGAATTATTCAACTTCAAAAGAATCGCAAAAAATATTCAATCAGATCGAAGAAATAATAAAACCGCAGGTTGACAAGATGAAAGAACAAATTGAATTACGACGCAAATTCTAAGACAAAAATATATTATTATCTCAGACGGGTAATCGTAATCGTGTTTCCATTGATATGCAATTGAATATTGGAACCTTTTTTACTCAACAATGAGGTTTTGAAATCTGTATTTTCAATACGTTGTCGTGAAATTTCTTTCAATTCCTCTGAGTATAAAATGATCGTTGGATTCGCGAAATAGACTGCTTGCTCCGGAGTGGTCTTTACTTCTGATTCCTGAACAATCAATGTATTGCTATTCCAGATGATATCGGTAATGGTTCCTTCGGTTTTTTTCCCCGCTCTGGTGACCTCTTTTTTTGTTTCTGTTGAAACGATAACCACTTCCTGTCCCGAATAAAGTGCCGCCAGTTTATTATCATCAGAGAATACTGCCTTACGGAAAAGAAAATCAATATTTCCGTTGATTGCACCTTTCGAGTCGATTATTGCTGCTGACTGGCGAACTTCATCTTCTAACACAAAATAACTTCCGGCAATAATGGTCTGTTCATCCGGAGACATCGAAATATCCATGCCTATAGAAAAAGGGAGTTCAGTCTCCCATTGTTTTGCTCCGTTGTATAAATATTTATGAACCTTTGCTTTTGGTAGCGTTACATCAGATGTAAGAATAGCAATGGACGATGTTCCAACAGCGCAAGAGATTGTTCGCTCATAATTCGACGGCATATCTTTAAAGAAATTCTGAGACCAGATCTTTTTCCCTTTCTCTGAATACACATCCATCCATCCGTCAAACGAGTGGACGAGAATCAGAATCCCTTTTTCTTCAGAGAAGTAATATGCGGGATAGGGAGTATCGTACGGCAATTGTATCATGATCGTGTTTGTTATCTTCCCTGCAGAAATCATCGCTCTAAATGTATTGAATTCTCCGCCACGCTTAGCGCCGTCGATTTTTTCAGTCGTAACCGTGTATTGAGCTGAACTAAAAGAAAAAAAGAAGGTTGATGTAAATAGAACAAGAAAAGCTCTGAATGGTTTCATTGGTGGCAGGAGCATTGGCTCATAAAATCATTGTGTCATTGGATGGAGATTGGTTGTACAATGAACACCCTATGGTGCAAGCAGGTCTAGTGTTTCGCGAACGAATTTAGGATTGTTACAAATGATTCCATCAACGCGCAAGTCCAGCATCCGTTCTACATCGCGTCCCGTCTTGACTCCATAGACATATAAAATATAACCCGCGTTATGTGTATCTTCGACAACATCTTTATTGATCTGGAATTTACTGCAGACAAATATCGTTGCTTTCGAATTCTTTATGAGCGTAGAAGGAGATTTTCGGAAATGCGTAATGGGGTTATAGATGACTCCGGTAACGATCGACTCATCAATATCATTGATCTCTTTGATCATTTGATGATTGAACGACGTGAACATCACTTTTGAAAGCACTTTTGCCTTTTCAGCCTCAGCAATGACAAGTTCAACTGCAGAAATTTCATTGGTGCTGATAATTTCCGGTTTGATCTCGATGTTCAACCGAATATTCTTTTTAAGAAGCGGGAAGACATCTTTCAATTCTGGAATCCGTTCCCGATTGAACTTCGGTGAAAACCAAGATCCATTGTCGATCGTTGTCAATTGGCGGGAATGTTTTTCGCTGATCGGACCACTGCCGTTGGAAGTGCGCTGTAATCGCCGATCGTGAAACACCATCGGGATGTTGTCCGCCGAAAGCCGCACATCCAACTCGATCATATCGCTTTTCGCTTCGATCGCTCTTTGGAAAGCGGCCATCGAGTTTTCCGGAGCTTCATCGGAAAATCCGCGATGAGCGATGACCAATGGTTTTTTCATTTGTTATTACCCCAATGCTGATAGTAGTCGTTGGGTAATTTCTTCGATCTCACCAACGCCGTTAACATCAATGACCGAATGAGTTTGTTGATAATATTTTTTTACCGGCTCGGTCGTTTTATAGTAAATTTCCAACCGATTCTTTACTGTCTCCGGTTTATCATCGTCCCGTTGAAAAATCAATCCGCCGCATTTAAAACATTTATCACCCGCCTTAAATTTATCGATCGTAGAATTATAGATTTTGCCGCATTGTACACATAAAAAGCGATCGGTAAGTCGTTCTATTATGAGCGTCTTATCAACATCTATATTGATTACTTTAAATGTATGTATTTTCATTTTTACAAAAATGGAATCAAGTGCTTTTGCTTGTCCAACAGTTCTGGGAAATCCGTCAAGAATAAATCCATTTTTGCAGCGATCGGAAGCGAGTAAATCCGTCACTAATCCAATCATCACATCATCTGGCACAAGATTTCCGCGATCCATTAATACTTTTGCTTTAATGCCAAGTGGAGTTTCCGCTTTTATAGCTTCTCGTAATATATCGCCGGTCGAAATATGAGGAATATGATAGACATGGGATAAAATTTTTGCCTGAGTGCCTTTACCGACACCGGGTGCGCCGAAGAGGATAATATTCATTGTGTGTAAATGATAAGTAATTTATTTTTCAGTGATATAAAAGTGCAAAATTATTGAAATCTATTTCTAGAGAGTTATTTTTGGATCATTGATAGTTCATTCTTTATTGCAAGCTGCCCGCATGCAGCATCAATATCAACACCGGCGCTGTGACGTATGAACGTAATAACATCATTGTCCCGCAATTTTTTCCAAAACTGTTCCAGCCCCTCTTGTGAAGCGCCGTGTAGTGTAGCTGAGTACCCTTGAGGATTGGTGAATTCAATGGAATGAAACGGGATCAAATTAACTCTGCAATCCAAACGACGCGCTGCTTTTACAAGCAGCTGAATGTCCTTATCCGTATCATTCACACCTTCAAAAACGATATACTCCAGCATCACACTCTTTTTCGTCTTCTTATTATAGTATTCAAGAGCAGATAATAGTTCTTCAACACTGAATTTTTTTGTGATCGGCATAAGGTCAGAACGAACATCGTCGCGTAAGGAATGAAGCGAAAGAGCTAATTTAATTTTTCTGTCCTCATCGGCCATTTTACGGATATGTTTCGCATGCCCAGCAGTTGAAAGCGTAATTCGTTTTGGACTTAACCCAATGCCGTTTTGATCGGTAATGATTTCAACCGCGTCCATAACATTGTCATAGTTGAG
>JANXZD010000068.1 GCA_025355705.1 Bacteroidota bacterium
ACGACACGATCACATTGTATCCTTCCACCCGTTCCCCTTTTTGGAACGGCTCAACACCTGCTGCAATTTTTGAGATGGTCGATTTTCCCGCACCGTTCACACCAACAATTGCAATTCTGTCGCCACGTTCGAATGTGTAATTAAGATCGCGATAGACAACATTCTCTCCGGTCGGCGAAGGATACGATTTATCGATATGCTTCAACTCCATCACTACCCGTCCGCTTGGCTGAGCAACAGGAAAATGAAAACGAATCTCATCCTCTTCGTCTTCGATCTCGATCATCTCCACTTTTTCCATCTGCTTCACACGGCACCTGACGCGCTTTGCTTGCTTTGTACCGGAATCGGTCGATAAAATCCTGCGTCTGCTTCAACTGTGATTCTTGGTTCTTCTTCGCATTCATCATCAGTTCTTTTCGGAAGACCCGTTCCTTTTCATAAAAGGAATAATTTCCCGAATAGATCTCCATATTGCCGAGAGAAAGTGCGCATGTTTTTTTCGTGAGCGAATCGAGAAATGCGCGGTCGTGAGAGATGAGCATGATGGCGCCGTTGTAATTGCGGAGATAATCTTCCAGCCATTGCAACGATTCAATATCAAGATGGTTCGTCGGTTCGTCCAGAAGAAGAACGGAAGGTTCTTTCAATAATAATTTCGCCAGGGCAATACGCATCTGCCAGCCGCCGCTGAATGCCCGCACGTTCTTCACCATATCGTCCATTGTAAAGCCGAGACCGAGCAGCACTGTTTCGATCTTCGATTTCAACCGGAACGCATCCGCCTCTTCCTGCTTATGCTGAAGTTCGCCGATGATCTCCAGCAGTTCCATATATTCTTCGCTGGTGTGATCGGTCACTGCAAGTTTTTCGTACGCTTCGTTCAGTTCCTGCTCGATCATCAGCACATCTTCAAATGCGGACTCGACCTCAGTATAGAGCGATGCGTCGGAATCGACCACCGCATCCTGCGGCAGATAGCCGACCGATACGAACCGCGCTTTGCTGATGCTTCCTTCCATCGGCGGATCGATGCCGGCAATGATCTTCATCAGCGTCGATTTGCCTGCGCCGTTGCTCCCGACAAGACCAATGCGGTCGTGCGGATTGACAGTGAATGAAATATCGTCGAACAGATATCGTTCGCCAAAGTTTACGGTAAGATTATTTAGAGCGAGCATTTACAAAATTCCAATTTTTCAATTAACAGTGAACAATAAAAACAAAAACGTGTGTCATTGCGAGTCCCGCGACAGCGGGAAGAAGCAAACTGCCTGTGCGCCGGAAAAAGCAAACCTAAAAAAACATGTCATTCCCGAACGATCCTGTCGGGAATCCGCCAGCAGCGTGGGAAAACAACCCGTAAAACCCACCCAAAACAGAGACAAAACCCTCCACAACAACACCAAACAAGACACCATATAAAACTGTCATTCCCGCAAAAGCGGGAATCCAATAAAATTACGCTGTAATATACTAAAATTTTTGTTGGTGTGGTAAGGTTATGAAATACCTTTACTTAACTCCATATATAGACTTATTTTTGATAGGGGTACATAGGAACTCCATGTTCTCTGTGCATTTTTTCAATATGGCCTCGTACTAGCTTACTTGTTTTGGTCTTCAAATCTTCGTGATCCAAATAAGGAAGATATTTTATGTTCTTTGACTCTAGCCATTTTAATAATTTTTTCCAATTTTTTTGTGCTACTGGATTCAATTTCACATACACTATTATATCTTCAGCGTGAAATAGTTGTAATGATTTCCTCACTTCTTTTTCGACCCAATAACGTCTTTCTTCACCTAAAACTGCAATGAACCATTCACATTGAAGAAGACCTTCATTAATACATTGTTTTGTTTGATTACCGCCATATCGTGGATCATCTTCTACTTGAAAAGGGTAAATTGGAAATTCATCTCGAATTCTAATTTCATCTATAACGCTTTTTACTTCTCTTCTTTCTGCAAAATCTTGCTTAGAACTAAGAAATACATCGGTTTTTGGCATTTTCCATATTTTTTTCTTTTCTAAAACAACATTTCCAGATCGATTTTTGCCAATGTTAAATTGTTTAGATGGAGCAATTGTTTTTATCGAATTATTTTTAACATATTCGACGCCAATGCCAAACAATGTTAAAGATTTTTTTGCAGACTGACTTGGATTCTTTTTAAAGATGACATTAATTTTAAAATCTTGCACCTTCGTTTTAGTTTCAGCAATTCTCTCAACTAAGCTTTCAGGAATAGATTCGTTTTCTCGAATTAAATACGAGATTATTTCTTTTCCACTGGTAACAGTAAAACTTGGACTCCAGGGAAAATTATTCGTATTAATTTTTACGATTTTATATCCTTTGGTCTTAAGTAAAGCAATAATATCTTGGTTTGAATCCATCTTTTTCATTTCATCTCAAGAATTTTTGTTTTATTAAACCAGTAAGATCGCTAAGCTGTGTAGTTAATTCCAGTTTTTCATCTGCTCTTAATTTTCGTATATCAAGATTCTGAATCTCATCAAATAATAAATGGGCTTTACTTATAATTTGTTTTATTTGAAAAATTATTTCAGAAGTATCTAAATAAATTTTCTCTGGACTGATTTCTAATATTTTAATAAACTGAATTAATTTTTCTTCAAGAACATCTGTTCTAATTTTCCCTTCTTTCTCGGCTTGAAGCGCTTTTGATAGCAATCTGAATTCTCGATTATTTTTTACGATATTATTCGTTTTTTTCCTAATACAGGCATCAATAATTCGCTCTTCAGAATATTTTTTAAGAAAATCAGGGATTTGAATTTTTATTTGATCTATGGGTTTTCTCATTTCAGCCAATATGTCTGGGTCATAGCCTTTGTCTGGGGCTTCTTTTGTTTCTGATGTTAAAAATTTATTTATAACATCCTCTGGATATTTTAAA
>JANXZD010000285.1 GCA_025355705.1 Bacteroidota bacterium
CGCAGTTCAGATCGTCGTCATCCCGATTATCGAACGAAGCAGGAAATGAGGATGTTCTGACCCGAGTTATTTCAGTTGCCGTTCCTTCGTATCATGGTAATACAGTCTCTGTTATCGGTTCCGATTTTCAAACAATCTCCGGATTTTCGCTGGCTCCGGTTCCGGCGGTAAGAATTATTGATGATATGGGAACGACAATAAAATCTTATAAATCAAATTATTCATCGGGGCAAAATTTTTATCCCCAGCAGATCGTTCAATTATCAAATATTGGGATGGTGAAGAATTGGTTGACGGCGAATCTTGTGATCGCACCATATCAATACAATGCCGGCGAGAAGATATTGAGAAAATACACCCGCATTGTGGTACGGATAGAGTATGGCGTCAGGGATTTTCCTTTTCAGCAATCAGGAAATGATGAGTGGGCGCAAGGATCATTATTAAATTATCCAATTGCAAAACGATGGACAGCACCAGCTAGTATGAAAAAAAGTTCTGCAATCAATTCGGTGCTTGCATCGGGCACATGGGTCAAGATGGAGGTTGTTGACGAAGGAATGTATAAAATTGACGCCGGTTATTTGCGATCAGTTGGAATTGAACCCTCCTCACTTTCTTCAATCACTGATGTTAAGATATTTGGTTCAGATGGGAGAAGCATTCCGGAAAATTTGAATGCAATTCGGTCAAGTGATGTACCGCAGCTTTCGGTTGAGTATGTCGATAATAATTCGAATGCAAAATTTGACAATGACGATTACATTCTTTTTTACGGACAAGGAATCAACGGTTGGAATTATAATAGTGCAAATAAAGAATTTATTCATTACGTGAATCCATATACATTCAGCAATTATTATTTTTTGACCATTGGGACTAACGCCCCGATCAAAAAAATTCAAAATGTAAATGTTTCGTCGCCGTTGAGTGCAAAGGTTACACAAACACTTGGTAAAGTGTTTTTTGATGAGGAAAAATATAATTTCAACCAGTCGGGTCAGGTGTGGGTCAGTCCGCCAATGAATGCGAATGAATCACGTGTCATTACTAATAAACTTCCCGGCTGGGCTACGGGGACATCTATTCTCTATAAGTATAAATTATTTTCTCGAGCAACTGCAGGAGCTACATTTATATTTGAGGAATCTGGAAAATCATTAGGGAGCACATTTATTTCTGGAATGTCTGATTATGAATTAAATGATGTTCAGACTTCTTATGCCGCTGGGATTGAAGATCAGATAACCGTAGTTCCTCTATTAATAGATCAAAGAAGTAATATTAAAATTAGTTATTCCATTACCAGTTCTGTCGCTTCAGGATTTATTGATTGGATCAGAGTTTTTTACAGACAAAATCTGACGGCATTGAATGACCAGATTTTATTTGACTCTCCCGACACAAACGGTACTGTTGAATTTGCACTCAATGGTTTTAGTGCAAATGTAGTAAATATTTATGAGGTGGCAGACGCAAATAATGTTAGAAAGATGACGTATCGTTTGGACCAAATAGTTGGTTCGATGGTCTTTGGTGATACTCTGTCGTCCGGCTCGATTAAAAAATATTGGTCTGGAACAGCATCAAAATTCCTTTCTCCAAAATCAGCCGCAAAAATTCCTAATTCCAATCTGCACGGATTTAACGGTGCAGACTTCATCATTGTAACGCATAATGATTTTAAAAGTGAAGCTGTTCGTTTAAAAGCTCATAAAGAAAGTTTACCGGGAATCAATAAACTAACCACGGTAGTTGTTGACGTTGACACAATCTATAACGAGTTCGGTATTGGTATGACAGATCCGGCTGCCATAAGAGATTTTTTGCGGTATGCAATAAACAATTGGACTGTAAAACCGAAATATGTTCTATTCTTTGGTGATGCCAGTTATGATTTTCGATCAATTCTGAAGAACGATCGATCATGGGTTCCAACATATCAAACTGCAGAATCGAACGATAAAATTACCACCTATAGCAGTGAAGATTTTTTTGCGTGTCTTGATCCTAATGATCCTGTCAAAGTAAGTATCGCTCACGGTCGACTTACACCGCGGTCCTCTGAACAAGCAAGACTGCTTGTTGATAGGATCATTCAATATGAATCCAAACCTACTCGTGGAACGTGGAAGAATGTTATTACAATCGTTGCAGACGATCTTTGGACTCCGGGGGGAAATGAAGCCGATCACACAATTAATGCAGAATCTCTTGTATCGACTACACCTAAAGATTTCGAAGTCAAAAGGATTTTTGAAGAGACATATCCTCTCGTTTATACATCGGCTGGACGACGGAGACCTGATGCACGTCAAGCGATTCTTGACAATGTAAATCAAGGAACACTTCTTTTAAATTTTACCGGTCACGGAAATCCTAAAGTATGGACTCATGAAAGTATCTTGACCATCGATGATGTACGAACGCAATTCACTAATAACGATAAACTTACATTTATTGTTGCCGCTACCTGTGATTGGGGAAGATTTGAAGAAGCGGGTGAATCGAGCTCTGCTGAAGAAGTAATGGTTAATCCAAAAGGTGGTGCAATTGGAGTACTCAGTGCTACACGTGTCGTTTATTCGGATCTTAATGATCAAACGAATAAAGCATTCTATTTGAAACTCTTCTCAAATTCATCGTCTATTCGATTAGGTGATGCATATTTACTTGCGAAAAATGATTTGGGAAGCGATGGTCGTGATCTTATTAATAAACAAAAATATTTTCTGCTGGGTGATCCGACGTTACGTCTTGGTGTGCCGGAAGGAAAGTTCAATATTGATTCATTAATCAGTGCAACATCGGTTGTTGTTGATACACTCCGCGCACTTGATAAGATTACAATTAAAGGAACAATACGAGATGCATCAAATGCCACGGTTGTAAATTACAATGGCACTGCACTGATTAATGTTCACGATGCCGATGTGGATAAAACAATCCCAACGATTCCAGGATTACAATATAGTGAAAATGGGGGTATCATTTACAAAGGTGAAGCGACGGTTAAAAATGGAATTGTCAATGCATCGTTCATTGTTCCGAAAGATATTGCATATCAGAATAAGAATGGCCGTCTTGGGGTCTATTTTTCCAATGCACAATCCGATGGCCGCGGCTACACAAAGAATTTTATTGTTGGTGGAACGAATAAAAATTTTCAACCAGATTCAGTAGGTCCTGCGATACAGATCTATCTTGATAATACGAATTTTCGGCCCGGTGATGTCGTGAATGAAAATCCGCTCTTGATCGTAAGTTTAAAAGACAGCAGTGGAATAAATTCATCGGCAAACAGCATCGGACACCGACTTGAAGCATGGATAGACGGCAGTGCGAAAAGTATCGATCTTACGGAAACGTACAAGGGAGATGTCGATAGTTATCAACAGGGGAAAGCAGAATATCCATTGTCCGGACTTTCTCAAGGAAGTCATTCTATCAAGGTCCGCGCATGGGATGTTTATAACAATTCGTCGACTTCGGAATTGTATTTTGTGGTTGCGTCAAGCGGCGGACTTTCCATTCAGCAATTATATAATTTCCCAAACCCTGTATCGACCACAACTTCATTCACATTTCAGCATAATCAACTTTCGCCGATCGATGTGACAATTCATATCTATACTATTGCAGGCCGACGAGTTCATACAATAGAACGATTTGGAATAGCAGATCGATTCGTAAAGATCGATTGGAACAGACGGGATAGTGATGGCGATGAAATTGGAAATGGAATTTATTTCTATAAAGTGATCGCAAAAACAATTGATGGCAAATTCACGAGTGAAGCGATCGGTAAATTAGCGGTGGTTCGTTAATAGCTAGAAGTGATGACATCATTAGAGTCATGTTTTATATTATAACGTGTATCATCTCACCGGATTGTGTGTGGAAACACAGGTGGTTTTAAAAAAGTTTATTAACTATATTTATCAGTAATAATCAATGAGGAGTTCTACATGAAAAAGATGTTTCGTGCAGTTGGTGCGTTGGTAATGTTTTTTGGTGTCACTCAATCGATGTTGGCGCAGGCAGGTTCTACCGCTGTTCCGTTCCTGATGATCTCTCCAAACTCGAGAGCAAGCGGAATGGGAGAAGCAGGAACCGGAATTGCCGATGATGCGGCGTCCATGCATTGGAATCCTGCAGGTCTTGCATTTCAAAAAGGGGGTGAGATTAGTATCACGCATTCTAACTGGCTGCCGCAGTTCAACCTTTCCGATCTATTCTACGACTATTTCAACATCAAACAAGAACTGCCGGACTATGGCGGAACATTTGGTGCCAGCATTACATATCTAAATCTTGGGGAATTTATTGTCACGACAGAAAAAGACCCAACTCCTGTTGACAAGTTCAAAGGGTTTGAAGTTGCAGTGACACTTGGTTACGGAACTCAAATTTCGGAAGATCTTGGTATTGGAACAAATCTTCGATTTATCAACAGTAGTTTGTCGCCGATCGGAACAGCAGAAGAAAAAGGGAATGGTATTGCAAATGATTTTAGTTTTGATATCGCATTTTTATACAGGCCAAAATCAATGGTCATTCCTTTTTTAGATGAAGATATTGGTAATCATTTCAGTATTGGTGTCAATCTTACCAATTTGGGTCCAAAAGTGACGTACATTGATGCTGCGCAGGCCGATCCGTTGCCGACTCAATTACGACTGGGATTCGGAATTGTTCCCTTGAAAGATGATTACAACAGTTTAACGATCGCGATCGATTTTGCAAAGTTGTTGGTGTATAAAGAACCGAACGGAGCTTCGCACGAGCTGCCGAAATCACTGATCACCTCATTCACCAATAACACATTCGATAATAATTTGAAGTTCATTAATACTTCACTGGGAATGGAATATTGGTATGATAAAAAAGTTGCGTTGCGTATGGGATATTTCTTTGAAGATCCGAAGAATGGGAATCGTAATTTCATGACGTTTGGTGCAGGTCTTCGGTATGACATTTACGGATTTGATTTCAGTTATATTTCTGCCAAAGAAGCAAACCACCCGTTGTCCGAGACCCTTCGTTTTACTCTCCTTATTCTTTGGAATTAGGCGAAGACCGTTGTTCCTCGTTATCGTTGAAGATACTAATAGTTATTTGTGCCTTCAACGATAACATAGTTTCAAATTCAAATCCGAACCGACATGATTACTAAAATTCTTCTTACTGCTTCTTTTCTTTTTCAGGTTCTTCTGTCACAACATCTTTTCCATCCATTGCGCGCCGAATCTCCAGATGGTATCGCCCGAAAATCGATTTCGTCCGCAGCTTTTTCTGATACGCTCAAAATTCTTGCGATTCGCGTTCAATTCCTGCAGGATAATGACACCCGAACTTCCGGTGATGGTCGGTTTGATCTCTCAATAACGAGTGAACGGATTATCGATTCACCGCCGCACGATTCCGCTTATTTCGCAGATCATTTTATATTCGCTCAGAATTATTATTCAAAAGCATCGAATGGGAAACAGAATATTGCAACAACCGTGCTTGGGAAAGTTATTACCTTGAAGAAACAAATGAAAGAATATGCGCCGGTGAACGACAATCTTCCGTTGGTTCAGATGATTGAAGAGGCGTGGCACGTAGCAGATTCGTTGTATCCGGGATTTCCTTTTCAACAATATTCAATGTTCACCGTATTTCATGCCGGTGTAGGAAAAGATATCGACCTACGCTCTTCTCTTGGTTTTGATCCAACACCGCTTGATATTCCTTCGCTCTATTTTGGTTTATCTTCCTTTCAAAAAATATTGGGGAATTCGTTTTCGGGGTTTCCGTTAACGAATTCGTCATTTAAAATTTCAAACTCCGTCGTACTGCCCGAAACTGAAGTTCGCAAGATCCCTTCCGTTGGAGGGGATCTTGTTCTGAAATTAAGTATCAATGGATTACTTATTGCAAGTATCGGAAGTCATTTAGGACTGCCTGATCTATTTGATACAAAAACAGGAAAGACGGCGATCGGACGTTTTGGATTGATGGATGGTCAATCGATATTCAGTTACGCCGGAATTTGTCCGCCCGAACCGAGCGCGTGGGAGAAAATATATTTGGGGTG
>JANXZD010000092.1 GCA_025355705.1 Bacteroidota bacterium
ATAGGTAGAAATGGAAGAAAAATGCTTGCGCCAAGCATGCTGAACATATTCCCAAAATTGGAACTTGCACCCATCCGAATATATTTTAGAATATTTGCAAAAACTTTTCTTCCTTCCAAGACGCCCTCTTCAAGCACCATCAGGCTTTTTTCCAAAAGGATTGCATCAGCGGTTTCTTTTGCAATATCAACTGCAGAATCGACGGAAATACCAACATCAGAAACGCGAAGTGCCGGTGCATCATTGATGCCGTCACCCATAAAACCGACAATGTGTCCGCGCGATTGCAACGCAATCACAATCCGTTGTTTATGTTGCGGTGAAAGGCGAGCAAAGATCGAAGTGCGTTCGACAACTTCGGCAAGTTCTGTGTCGCTCATCTGCTCTATTTGGCTTCCAAGCATTATTGTTTCATTCGGCAAACCGACTTCGTGGCAAACTTTTTTTGTCACCAATTCATTGTCGCCGGTAAGTACTTTTATGGTAATTCCATGTTTTTGCAAAGCAACAATAGCAGGTCCCGCAGTTTCTTTTGGCGGATCAAGGAACGCGACATAACCGCGAAGGATAAGATCTGTCTCGTCATCTTTTGAATAAACATTTTTTGGAGAAAATATTTTATACCCCAAAGCAATAACGCGAAAACCATCGGCGCTTAATCGTTCATATTCCTCTTTCAGATCGGTAAGGAGGATCGGTTCAACGGGGAATATTTGATTGTCCAATTCAAAATGGCTGCATCGCTTGAATATCTCTTCCGGTGCTCCTTTTGTGATCATCCGGTGTTTTCCGTCCGGAGTTGTTACGATCACCGACATGATTTTTCTTGAAAAATCGAACGGGATTTCATCGACTTTTGAAAATTGCGGAATAGAAATCTGCTCGTGAACTTCTTTATGCTGTAGTATCGCACGGTCAAGAACATTCTTCAATCCGGTTTGAAAGTAACTGTTAAGGTACGATTCGACGAGCACATCATCATCATCCCGTCGAATCACATCACAATGCTGCTCAAGGATCACTTTGTCAAGCGTCAGCGTTCCGGTTTTATCGGTGCAGAGCACATCCATAGCGCCAAGATTTTGAATGGCATTCAACCTCTTCATAATAACGTGTTTCTTGGACATCGCAATGGCGCCTTTTGAAAGACAAACACTAACGATCATCGGCAGCATTTCAGGAGTCAAACCAACTGCAACGGCAATCGCAAAAAAGAATGCTTCCCGCCAATCGTGTTTTGTAATTCCGTTAATGACAAACACCAGCGGCACCATCACGATCATAAATCGGATCATCAACCAAGTAAAACTTTTTACCCCTTTATCGAAACTGGTTTGTGTCTTTTGCCCGGTGATTATTTTTGCCATGCTTCCGAGAAACGTATTGAAACCAGTAGAAACTACTACAGCAATTGCGGTTCCGCTTTCAACGCTTGTTCCAAGAAAACAAATATCGCGGAGTTCTAGCGGTGATTTATTTTCCCCATTGATCTCGCTTTGCTCAAACTTTTCTACGGGAAGTGATTCGCCGGTGAGCGAACTTTGTGTTACGAAAAGATCTTTGCAAGAGATCAGTCGAATATCTGCAGGGATCATATCTCCGGCGGTTAATTTTAACACATCACCAGGAACAAGCCTGATAAGAAGGATCTCTGTTGTTTCGCCATCACGAATTACTGTTGCCGTTATATGAATCATCGCTTTTAATTTTGAAGCAGCGTTTTCAGCACGATATTCCTGAACAAGCCGCAACGAAACGCCAAGAATGATCATAATGGAAATGATGACCCCTGTGTCGTAGTCCTGGGTTGCAAAAGCAACCCCACCGATAACTGCAAGCAAGATAACCAATGGATTAACGAGTGCATCCAGCAACAGTTTCAGCCATGTCATCTGTTGTTCCGTAACAACGCTATTTTCACCATGTTCTTCTAATCGATGCTCAGCTTCTTCGGAAGTAAGACCGCTAGGCGAAGTATTGAGAGAAAGAAAGATTTCATCAGGAGATAAGACCGATGCTTCGTTGAGTTTGGAATGTGCTCGTACTGATGCTTGTTGTTGAGCTTGCGATGAAGGGAATAATTTTGGAAGTACTACTGATGGTGAAAATTGGGCCATAAATTTTCAGTTGAATGTTACCGTGGATATTTTTTTTAGTGGTAAATTAATGTTGAAATAAATTTCATTATTGTCAATTTTTTATGGTGGATCTATCCTTTCTCTTTCTGCTGCTACGAATCTTCTCCCAGTTTCGCCAATCCCGCTGAACCGGCGGTAATGGTGGAAACAGCAGCTTGTTTCAATACATGTGCAATTTCTTGGATTGTTGAACCGGTGGTAACGATATCATCAACCAGCAGAATATTTTTTCCACGGATCGCATCAACACCGGTAACCTCGAAAGCATTGGCAATATTCTTCTTCCGTTCTTCGGCGTTCAGGTGCGTCTGTGTTATGGTATATCTGGTACGACAGACAGCGTTAGGCAGAACGGGAACATTGATGATGGATGCAATTCCCTTTGCGATCCATTCACTTTGATTGTATCCTCGCTCCCGCTCTTTTCGTTTATTAAGTGGTACAGGTATAATGCGGTCGATATTTTTGCCGACGAGCTTTTTCCCAAGACGGATACCTAGCTCAAATCCGAACGCTGTACCTTCATCATACTTTAATGAGTGGGCTAGCGTTTGCAGTAGTTTTCTTTTTTCAAAATAGAATAACGTCACAAAATCGTCGATCGCTTTTCCTTCGCGGAATCGTTCGACAAGTATTTTGTAGGTATAATCATGTTCGTTGACTTTTGATAATGAATCCCAACAAGCGCTGCACACTCTCCGTTCATCATTATTCAATCGAACACCGCAATGGAGACATTCGGTGACAAATAAAAAGTCTTGGAGGGGCTGGAGAAAGGAAGAATAAGAGACCATTCATATCCTTTAATTTTTTTTTATTTTTTTCCTGTCAAATTATTAATCTCGTCGCGCAGCTGTGCAGCCCGTTCAAATTCCAGATCAGCTGACGCACGAAGCATTTCGTTGTTCAATTCTTCAATAAGATCTTGTCTCTGCTCGGCTGAAAGATATTTGGTGATCGATTCCGCAACGACCGGCAGATGTTTCAGATCTTTTCGTGCATCATACTTCGAGGAAACATCCGCAACAGCGGTGGAAGCTATGATCTCATCTCGTGTTTTGTAGATCGTTTTCGGTGTAATTCCATGCTCTGTATTATACGCCATTTGTTTTGTGCGTCGCCGATCGGTCTCATCCATCGTTTTTCTCATGGACTCTGTAATCCTATCCGCATACATAATTACTTTACCGTTTGCGTTTCGAGCAGTTCTTCCTGCTGTTTGGATGAGTGAACGTTCTGAACGCAGGAATCCTTCTTTGTCAGCATCTAAAATTGCAACAAGAGAAACTTCCGGAAGATCTAAACCTTCGCGTAGCAAATTCACTCCAACGATCACATCGCTGTTTCCTAACCGAAGATTCCTCAGAATCTCAACTCTATGAAGTGCATCAACTTCAGAATGGATGTATTCCACTTTAATACCGATCTCAAGAAGATATTCGGTAAGGTCTTCAGCCATTCGCTTCGTTAATGTTGTCACAAGTGTGCGTTCATTCTTCTTTGTCACCGCGCGGATCTCTGCGATCAGATCATCGATCTGCTGTTTCACCGGACGAACTTCGATCACCGGATCAAGCAATCCTGTCGGACGGATGACCTGCTCAACAAATACGCCCTGTGTTTTTTCCATCTCATATTTTCCCGGCGTTGCACTGACGAAGATCGTTTGGTTCACGATCTGTTCCCACTCATCAAACTTTAGCGGACGATTATCAAGCGCCGAAGGGAGACGGAATCCATGTTCTACCAGCGTCATCTTTCGGCTGCGGTCACCAAAATACATCGCACCGATCTGCGGCACGCTCACGTGTGATTCATCGATGATGAGAAGAAAATCTTTTGGAAAATAATCAAATAGACAGAATGGACGCGAACCCGGAGGACGCGATGCAAGATGCCTTGAATAATTTTCGATACCATTGCAATACCCAACCTCGCGCATCATTTCAAGATCGAAACGCGTTCGTTGCTCAAGGCGCTGAGCCTCAACAAGTTTATCCAGATGGCGCATTTCAGTGAGTCGTTCTTTCAGTTCGATCTCGATCGATTTAATTCCTTTTTCTAGTGACTCACGCGTCGTTACAAATTGTTTTGCAGGATAAATGACATCGTAATCTGTTTCTCCGATGATCGAACCGTCCAACGAATTGATATAGGAAATTTTTTCAATCTCATCACCGAAGAATTCCACACGGATCGCTTCATCATTCTCATACGCAGGGATCACTTCAACAACATCACCGCGCACTCGAAATGTGCCGCGCTGAAATTCATAATCGTTGCGGGAATAGAAAATATCGAGCAGTTTGCGGAGCAGTTTGTTCCGTTCGATCTTATCCCCTTTTTTAATCACCACCATTTGTGCAATCCACTCATCCGGCGCGCCAATACCATAAATGCAGCTGACTGATGCCACAACGATCACATTCCGTTTTCCGGAAAGGAGCGCGCTGGTTGCACGCAGTCTCAGGCGATCGATCTCTTCGTTCACCGATGAATCTTTTTGAATATACGTATCCGTTGTCGGCACGTATGCTTCCGGCTGATAATAATCATAATAGCTGATGAAGAACTCTACATGATCTTTCGGAAAGAACGTTTTAAACTCAGCATACAACTGCGCCGCAAGAGTTTTGTTGTGCGACATGATCAGCACGGGGCGGTCAAAAT
>JANXZD010000096.1 GCA_025355705.1 Bacteroidota bacterium
CAACAAACGATCCCGATTGTAAACGACAGAAATAAACACCGCCGCCAACCGTGGAGGCATCCCATTGTACACCGGCGAGAGGAGTAAAGTAATAGTTCTGAGCATTCAGAGAGGTAACGCATACGAAGATACACACTGAGAAAAAACGAAAACACTTCAAATGATTACCCTCTTTTTTGTTGTTAGACACGATACGGGAGAATCTGGTTTAGTCAATCGAAACAAATGAAGACCGCCCATTTTTTTGATTGTAGCAATGTAACCATATTGTATTTCAAATATGTATAATCAACAAATCAATTAAATTCAGAGCTAACTACACCTCTTTACTCATGCAACAAATTAACTATTTTTTCTTTTTCAATATATGTGCACATTTACGTAAAGAAGGAGAAATAAAAATGGTCAAACTGATAAGCGTCATTTCAATTATTGTTGCATCATCGTTGTTTTCACAATTCTCAACCCCACTGGAACAATCAAACTATTCACGATTGACAACAAATACCGAGTTAGTGAAATATGTCCAGTCAGTCGCGGCACCATCACAATGGATTAAAATGGATACCCTTGCTGTTTCTGCCAACGGAAAGATTATTCCTTTTCTCACCATTTCAAAAGGAAAGAGTAACAACAACATTAAAGTGTTGATCTTTGCTCAGCAACATGGAAACGAGCCATCCGGAAAAGAAGGGGCGCTGTTATTGCTGAAAGATATTGCGAACGGAAAACTTGATGAAATTTTGGAAAATGTCGATCTCTATCTGGTTCCTCAAATGAATCCGGATGGAAACGATATCAATGCCCGACGCAATGGACATGGAATGGATCTGAATCGCAATCATTTACTGTTAACAGAGCCAGAAGTGATTGGACTTCATGAGTTATATAACAAAATTGATCCCGAAGTGACACTGGATGTGCATGAATACAGTCCATACGGGAAAGAATGGAAGGAATACGGATACAGGAAAAACTCTGAAGTGACCATCGGATTAATGACCAACCCGAACACAGACGATGTACTACGATCATTTCAGAGAAAAGCATTCATACCGTTCATCGATTCGTATTTACAGATGAAAAATGTCCGGTTCGGTGAGTACACACCCATGGGTCCGCCGAACAAAGAACGAATGCGAAACAGCACAGTAGATATTAATGATGGACGTCAGAGTTTCGGTATTCTCGGTTCGTTCTCATTCATTCAGGAAGGAATGAACGGACTTGATTCCATCGACAACATCCGTCGGCGCTCCGAAGGACAATGTGCAGCGTTGACCGGATTCATTACATTCATGAACAACAATGCTGATACGATCCGGATGATGGTAAAGAACGCAAAAACAACACGGGCGGATCGCGCAGTGACTGCAATTCAAATGGATCATGTGAGCGATGGGGAGAAGACTCTAAAGTTCTCGTCGTATGACGGACTTCGCGATACAACGATCGTTACTGCGAACTATCACACGAAAGTGGTGCCGCTGCTAACAGTGAACCGTCCGAAAGGATACCTTGTGCTGAAGAGCGATACGCTTTTAAAAGATTTTCTCACAAAACATAACGTTAAAGTGGCTTCGTACAAACCCGCAAAGAGTGATGCGGTAAAACAATATTGGCTGGAATATGATTCGTCTCTGGTGATCGAAGAGTTTGTTATACCGGTGAAATCCGCTCGGCCACAGGTAATAAAAGTAAAAGCATTGGATTACTTGTTCATTCCAATCGAACAGCGACAGGCGCAGATGTTGATTCAGGCATTCGAACCACAGTGCATGATCAATCTATTACAGTATGAACGGTTCAGATATTTGATGAAAGAAAAATTCTATCCGATTTTGCGGGTTGAATAAACTGCAATGGTGTGATGTTCTGTAGTATATAATTGCCGGATTAGGAAAACGCTAATTCGGCAATTTTTGTTGTTGTAGCCCAGTTACGCGTTGTCCCTTTTTGATTAAGGAGCTTCTCTAATTTCACATTCGAAAAAGGCGAATCATTTCCGCTGAACTTTGCGTCAAGCAGACAGTACAGTTCGCACGCGCCGAACCGAAACGTCATTCCTTTTACCTGTGTTGCAAGAGCTGATTGTTGTTCATTCTTTGTTGGCTTCTTTTCAAGGAACATCACATAATATTTTGTTTTCTTCTCAATGTGGTCATCAACAAATTGGTTTTTTGCTACAACCTTTTTCATTTCATCAGCAGAACGAATGATCGTTAGGACATCGTACCCAAGCGCATCTGTCAGCATCCTCTCGATTTTTACCCGAAGTATTCCTGTATCAGTCGCTGTTGTATCGAACAAAACATTTCCGCTTTGGATGAATGTAGTAACATTCTTGAACCGTGCAGATTCAAAAATTGCCTTTAGTTTTGCCATTGGGATGATCTTATGTCCGCCAACATTAATGCCTCGAAGCAGTGCGATTGCTCTCATATGCTCTTTTGTTTATAATTGAATTTACTATTTGCGGTAATATGCAAAACTACTGTAGCAAAACAAATGTGAGAGTATCAGCGTTCATTCCAAACCTTATTAAGCACATCGGAAAATAATTGACTTGGTTGAGCGCCAGAAACTGCATATCTATTATCGAACACGAAGAATGGAACACCGCGTGCTCCGACCTGCTGTGCTTCATAGATATCGTTGTTCACATCGTCTGCATACTCGTTGCTTGTAAGCATGGCGCGAACCTCTTCAGCATTCAATCCTGCTTCAACGGCAATCGCAACCAATGTTTCATGGTCGGCGGTATTCTTTCCTTCAGTGAAATACGCTTTGAACAATAATTCTTCAACTATATTCTGTAATCCGTGCTTCTTGGCAAAATGTGAAAGACGATGCGCATCGAACGAATTAGCAACGATCGCTTTATCAAAATCGTACTGCAGCCCGACCTCATTTGCCATTGCGGTCACACG
This sequence comes from Bacteroidota bacterium, assembly GCA_025355705.1. Lineage (GTDB taxonomy): Bacteria > Bacteroidota > Ignavibacteria > UBA10030 > UBA8401 > UBA8401. Next base: position 2,931 of record JANXZD010000096.1, read on the forward strand.
GTTATTCATCTGCTTTGCCTGTGCAACACTGATCCCTTTGTGTTCCGCCAGAAATTCATTGATGTTCTTCGACGGGTCGGTTTTCATGCTTGGATTAAGCTGGAAACTTTTCCATTCGATCTCAATCTGTTCTTTTTGCGGGAAATTCTGTAATGCTTTTTCAAACTTTCGTTTGCCGATGTAACAGAATGGGCACATGACATCGGACCAGATCTCTACTTTCATTGTATACTTATCCTTTTTGTGCGAACGGTGCCAATTTCCATCTGCCGTATGCAACGAACAGTACTACTGCTAGCATCGTCAAAGTCATTGGCAAGACAAAGAATTCGTCCCGGTAAATATGCATAAGATTTCCCAGCAGCATGATCGTTGATAAACCTGCAGCAGCCAGTGTTGTCAATTGTGGACGAATCTTTAATGCGGCGGGAAGTATCAGCCCGATTGCTCCGAGGAGTTCACTGATACCGATAAAACGAACAAGCGGAACGGGAGTATATCCAACCCAGAATATCGTTTTCACGACAACACTAAGGTCTCCAAATGCTTTTTGATATCCGGCCATAAGGTACATGGCTGCAAGCAGAATCTGCAACACCCATAACAGTATATTCAGCTTTGAATTTTGCGGTTTGGTTTCTGTTGATATTGTTTGGGACATAAAACTCTCCTGCGTTTAATTTAGTTTGAATAAATATTTCGTAAAAATTCTTTCAATGGTGTCGGTTTCTTTCCAAGAATATTTTCCAGATCTGTTTTCCCTGAAGCAAATTCTCCAAGTCTTATCGCTTCGGCAAAACCAACAGCCATTCCCACGGATTCTTGCGGCGCACCGGCTTTTGACAACGTCTCGATGAATATTTCTTTTGTGGGATTGATATTGCCAACGTGTTTACCGGTTATACTGCTTAGTATAGCGGCAATATCATCGAATGAAACATTTTCTTCGGTTGCAAAGATGTATTCTTTGTTCTCATGTCCGGTGTCGGCAAGAACATTCGCAGCGGCTTCAGCCATATCTCTCCGAACAGTATAGGCAGATTTTGTGGTTCCAGCGGGATAAAAAATTCCCGTCTCTAAAACTTTTTCCCCTAAAAACATTGGCAATACATCGGCATAGAGTCCGTTTTTCAAAATTGTATAGGTCAGCCCCGATGCCTTGATATGTTTTTCGGTGTCGATATAACTTTGAGCTAACATTTGAATAGGGGAGTCTGTTTCCCGTTTGCGTTGGAAACTTGTGAACACAATATGTTTTACACCGGATTGTTTTGCCGCATTCACAACATTGATGTGCTGTGTGCTTCGGTCGGCAAGATCACTTGAAGAAATAAGAAAGAGTTTCTCAATACCTTTGAATGCTGCGACCAGCGACGCCGGATTGGTATAATCGCCCTGTCGGACATCAACGCCAAGGGCTTTTATCTCTGCAAGTTTTTCAGGGTGACGCGCCAGTACGGCAACGGACGCCGCGGGTATTTTCCTCAATAGAAATTCAACGGTAGCTTTTCCAAGATTTCCCGTTGCGCCTGTTATTAAAATCATGTTTTAATTCCTTGAATAAAATTATGGTGAACAATCTTGTTTCCCTGTTGTAATATACATATATTTGGTATACAAAATATACTAGTTACCTAAAGTATACCAATATACTTTAGGATACCACTAAATGAGATTTGTATTATGATGGCAGCTGCAAAACAGGAACGTCCGAAAACATTCGGTGAATGTTCAAAACAACTTCTGGCGATCAACGATGCGCTCGATCTTCTGCGCGGTAAATGGAAGATCCAGGTGATTGGTGCGCTGACATTTGGGAAAAAACGATTCAAAGAAGTACAACGCGAAATCCCCGGCATCACTGCAAAGATGCTGTCGAAGGAATTGAAAGATCTGGAGATCAATGAACTTGTGTTGAGAACGGTTTATAATACCAGTCCAGTATCCGTTGAATATGAATTGACAGAATACGGACAGACGCTTGAAAAGGTAATAGAGGAATTACGGGTGTGGGGTGTAAAACACCGAAAGAGAATTATTAAAAAGAATGTATAACTAGTTCTTCACCCTTCACAAGTTTCAAGATCAAGCTAGTGTGAATCGAATGCAACCGGTTGTTGTGGAATGGTTTTATTTTTCCCTTCTACGTATTTATTGATATTGTACATCATTCCGACACCGACGAACATCAATGCAACACACGTGTAACCGAGAACATTATAATTCTGCAGTTCACCGCTGCTTGTTTGTATGATAATGGTTCCGGCAAAGACCGATGCAATTCCGCCGGAAATTTGTTGCAGGGATGAATTGATACTCATGAATGCACCCCGATCAGCCAGCTCCGGAATTGCTGTCATCAATGTTGTCGCCGGGATCATCCGCGACATTATTCCTGCAAAGAGAAGAACATTGATCACCACCACTTCCCACAATGGTGTAACAGAAAGATTTGTGTAATACACGATCATGATGCTCGCAATAATGGTACCGATAGTAAATACTCTGAACTTTCCAAATGTATCACTGACTCTTCCAACGATTGGAAGGATAATAATCGTTGCCATTCCCGTAAACATGAATACCAAAGGAAGGTTTACCTGCGGGATCAAAATATTGTTCACTAAAAATGCGCTTGAAAATGGCATCATCAGAAATCCGCCGATCGAAAGAAGTGCTGTGGTTGCAAATGCTTTTATGTAGTGTGGCTGTGAGATCGTTTTCCGCAAATGTGTGAAGGCATTGTGATCAGACGGACGTTCAATTGACAGATGTTTATCGATCGGCCTCACCATTTTCAGCATTGCAATTCCGGCA
>JANXZD010000129.1 GCA_025355705.1 Bacteroidota bacterium
TCCAGATTTGCATGAAATGCAAAGAGATTCATACAATAAATATTTTGATCAAGTTGCTGATGAGTTCAACATCCCAACGGAGATCCTCCGTGGAATTTCATTTACACAAACCCGTTGGACCAATATGAAATGGGAAGTCGATGATACGGTCTCTCAATGTTCCGGTATGCCGCGTGTGTATGGTGTAATGGGTCTCTGGAACAATTCATATTTTGGTTTTCAAGTAAACGAAGCGGCACTATTGCTCAAAAAAAGTGAGATCGAGATAAAAGAAAATCCGTTAGAAAATATTCGAGGAGCGGCCGCGCTGTTGAATAAATATTTTATTGAAATGCATGGCGCAGGTAAATTGGATCGTGCAGAAATTGAGAGCTGGTATCATGTCATGGCAAAATTTAGCGGTATTCCACACGAAGATCTTGCATTACAGCTCTCGTATAAAACATACCAATTCCTTTCAGAAGGATATTCTTTATACGATATCAAACTTCCCAAAAAGGCTGTCCAATTTGAAAAATTACTTCCCGAATTGATTGCCACTCGCAAAAAGGCTGAATCGAAAAAACAATTTACACCGGAAAATCCAGCTGCAACTCCTGATTATCCGTTAGCAATCTGGAGAGCAGGGAAGGCAGATTATTATTACACTTCTGGTAATCCAATGCAGTTCGTTGTTATTCACGACATGGAAGCGACATACGAGGGAGTAGTATCATATTTCCAAACATTAACTGACGGCAGAACAGTAAGTATTCATTATTGTGTTAATGGAAAGCCGGATGTGTCGTCATCTCCGTATAGCAATGCACCGGCCGGTGAAATTACTCAAATGGTTGAGGAAAAAAATTGGGCTTGGCATGCAGTTTGTTGGAATCGGTATATGTTTGGAATTGAACATGAAGGGTATGTTAATAATCCTGCATGGTTTACTCCGGAAATGTATCAAGCGTCATCGCGACTTGTTGCGTATCTATGTGATAAATATAATATACCCAAAGATCGGTATCATATTATTGGTCATGATGAGAAGAGAACAACGGCGTGGGTGAATTGGGTCACTTCAACAGGACAAGGATTCGATCCGCAATGTAATACTCATACTGATCCAGGCCAATATTGGAACTGGACGCAGTTTATGAATTTGATTACCATCGCAGATACTGTTAAGCCTCAAATACAATCTATCTCACACTCGAATGCAAAGCCGGTTCCGACGTATAAAGAAATTACAGTCACATTCAATACATCAATGGATCTTACGTCTACGAGCAATGCATTCACCATCACGCCGAATGTTGTCGGAACAAAATCGTGGAATACAGATAATACTGTTTTACTATTCAAGCCGACTTCGAACTTTGCATTCAATTCTTCGTACACGATCAAGATTGATACAACGGCAAAAAATATTGGTCTGAAAAAAGCATTAGGACCAGCACCATTTACCGTCACGTTTACAACTGTTCCTGTTGATACTGTTGGTCCGAAGATCACGCAATCGTATCCATATAATAATGCGCTCAATGTTCCAACAAAGCCCGAAGTATGGTTGAAAATGAGCGATCCAGTGTTGACATCATCTCTCTCAACGACATTGAAATTTGTCGATGATGGGAATGTTTCTGTTTCAATGTCCGGAGCGAAGAATGAGGTCGTTGATGATATCGGCATCATCTCATTTCTTCCAACATTGAAACCCAATCAAACATATAGGTTAAAGTTGTTCCCGGGAATGAAAGATTTTTATAATAATCTTTCCAAAGATACAGTGTCGATCCAATTTAAAACTGAACCGGCGCAATTCACAACAGCAGGACTCATTCTTGACCAATTTGAAAGCAACGGAAGGGGCTGGCTGCAGCCGAATCAATCAGTGAATTCGGCAAATTACGATACGTCATTGACACAATTCATATTTTCTGATGACAAAAAAATGAATGGCACAACGTCAGGGAAATTAACATACAAGTTCTCAGGTAACTCCAACGGCATTGTAGAGGTTCCTGTTATATCAATGCCGATCATCGATTCCTATTCATCGTTGG
>JANXZD010000136.1 GCA_025355705.1 Bacteroidota bacterium
CGCGGTCGATGAAGAAGAGAGTTTGATATCTGCGTATACGTCAACAAAAAAATCAACATTAACCACTTGAAATCGAATACCCGCGCTATTAAGGAACGTGTAGATAGAACTCGCGAGAGAAACCTGTGCATCCAATCCACCAATGCGAACGTTCGCCACCGGAAAGATACCCCCCATGCTTCCGATCAGCGAATTTCGATTCAGCAGTTTATTGTATGAGATGCGGTGTTCATTTCCATTTGCAGTGAATATTGAAACGTATTTTTGTTTTGGCAAGAATGTGATGAGAGAATCAAAATCGCCCGCGAAAAGAACATTTCCAATAATCACCAAAAGGTACAACAAGAATGCCATTTTCCCAATCCCCTTGGTCGGCGCATAAGCTTTCACACAAAAAATGGATGAATCCCCCGACAGTATTTTTTTATCTTTCATCAATTCAACAACAATCCTTTCACTACCGCTTTTTCACCAGGGGAGTATTTTACGCCGGGTGCAGGGAAATGGATCTTATTGATGAGATTTTTGAAGATAGTCCATGTGTCACCGTCAGGAAGTATTGCCTCTGTGTTCCAATCCAACGCAATTGCAAATTTGTGTTTTTTATCCACTCCTTCACCAAAGGAGACATTCTTTGCACCCATACCGACGGCAAGATTCAAATACTTCGGCCAATATTGTTTTGCTGGTTCCGGAAGAATATTATGAACATCGATAGCAAGCCAATAGATATGGCCGCTGTAATCGCTTGCCGGACCCCAGTCGGGATCATTTTTCCCACCGGAACCTGAGGGAAAATAGCTCCACTTGTAATTGAAATTTCTCAGATAGGGATATTTGACTTGAAGTGCGCCATACAGAATTCCGGCAGAATTGAAAGAGAGGTCGGAAAAACTAAACGCATATTTTGAGAATCCATCTGCGAATTCAATCGCAAGCGCATGTGATGCCGGCACGGCCACTGCTGCCCATAACGCCGTATTGTCATCAATATCAGCCCATTTCATAAAATCGTAAGTAAGATGGAATATCAAATACGAGGCATACAAATGCCCAAGTTTATCCACACCGTAACTGTAGTTATAAAAATATCCGTCGTCCTTTAATGTGAACGAATGCTGTTTATAGATATAATCATCACGCCACCACCATTGAAATTCCATGAACACCGCTCCCGCAGACCAGGCAATGGTTCCGTACGTTGCAACATCTTTGCGGTGAAGACCCCAAAACATAGAATCGCGTTTGGCCTCATCAGTTGCCGATGCAGTTTCTGTGCTGCACCAGAGTAGAACAAATATAGAAAAGATAATTTTTTTCATTACGCTGAAAAGGTACGAAAGATTGAGGAGACATCAAACGAAGCACAAAAGATTTACAATAAAAAATCCAACACAGCTGTGTTGGATTTTTTATTACAGAACACACTTAAATTTCAATGCACGGAAGGATTGCGCGGAATCGTAATAACAAATGCTGTTCCCTTACCGACCTCTGAAGAGAACGAGATCGTTCCATTGTGAAGTTCAACAATCCGTTTTACAATGGCGAGACCGAGTCCTGTTCCCTTTTTCTTTCCTGATGTCACGAACGGTTCAAACAGATCCGCTCGGATCTCTTCAGGAATTCCTATTCCGTTATCTTCTACTGCAAAGCGGATGTTTCCATTCTTTTCTTCGATCAACACACTGATCATCCCTTTTTCCTGAATTGCATCCCGCGCATTGTTGATAATGTTGCTCAGCACTCGCTGTAGACGACCTTTATCAACATACATTTTTCCGACACTGCGGCAGCTGAGTGCAAAACGGATAGTTGAATCCTCAAATTGCAGTTCAAAATCTTTTTGCAGCGATTCCGCGAACGCTTCAATGGAAACCTGCTCGTAATTCAACTGGAAATCTCCTTTGGAATAATCGAACAACTCCTGCATCATATCGTTCATTCTTCGGACAGCATCGTGTAATTGTCCGAATTTCTTTGCGCGTTGTAGCGGATCGAGTGTTTCGTTCCGCTGAAGATAATCAGCCGTAAGGGAAAGCGTTGTCATCGGTGTTCGAAAATCGTGAACGATAGAACTTGCCATTTGTCCAACAGCCGAAAGACGTTCTCCTTTTACCAATTCTCGTTGGACACGATCAAGATTGTTCTGCATTTGCTCGAATGATGCGGCTAATTTTCCGATCTCATCATTTGCAAATTTTTTTGAGAGTGAATGATCGATCTTCGTTCCACTGCCGATGGATTCTGCAGCGGCGATCAGTTTCTTCAATGGATTGATGATATATCGTCGGGAAACAAATCCGTTCAACACTATGGTCAGCACCATAAAACCGATGAACACATAGAATGAACGAAGAGCATTCTCTTCTAAATGAATTGCCGTTGCCTCGAGTGGAACGCGCATCACCGCTGCCCCAAGAATGGAACCAATCTCAACGTTATGGCATCGGGTACATTTTTTTTCAGCGACGAACGGAATCAATGCTTCCATCTCTTCGCACGAGTGAAGGATCACCGGTTTGTCCGCTGAAAGATCGACGATCATTTTTGTTGGATGGATCTTCTTGTTACAGGTAAGGAACCATTGTGGAGTTGTGGTGCTGAACACCTCTTTGCCGAAATTCTTATGTTTATCCCACACATCAACCTCACGTCGTATTAGTCGTGTGCGAACCTCGTCATCCGCAAGCCGCTCTTCATCAAAACGTAGACTATCCAAACGGAAGAGGATACTAATATCCCGAATGTCGCCGGATGAACTAACCTTCTGAAGATATTTGTCGTCGATCCGTTCGTTGGTGATCATCATGTTCACCAATGCTTCGCGGATCGTATTGGCTTGAGCTGTTGCGCCATTCTGCACCTGCGCCATCATTTGTTCCTGTGTTGCACTGTAATTGAAATAGGAGATAAGCGCAATTGCCGTAAAGAAGAGCGGGAAAAAGATGATCGATAATTTGATCGGAAGAGAAAGATTTTTGAGCATAAATGATTTTTGGTTAATGATTATTTAAAGACAAATCTTTCCGAGAACAGTTCTTTGTTTTGCACCCGTGACGTTCGGAATATTGGAACTCTTACCAGAGATTGTTTCGTTTGCAAGGATAGCAAAACATAACGCTTCTTTTGCATTGGATGAAACGCCTAGCGAATCACTGGTAACAATTTGTGTCGGTGAAAAATATCGTTGAAGCGCACGCATCATTGTTTTATTTTTTGAACCGCCGCCGCTCACAATAAGTTCATCCAGCACGTTGTTCTTCAACTGTTTTCGAAGATAGCGATTGAACTGATCGTAAATCGTTAGCGCCGTGAATTCCGTCGCCGTTGCAATAATGTCTTCGTAACGAAGATGGTTTGATTTTTTTTTCAGAATCTTTTCTATGAACAAGCTGCCGAACATCTCTCGTCCCGTAGATTTTGGAAGTGACCGTAAAAAATACGGATGATCCAGTAAAGCCCCCAATAGACCGGAAAGAATTTTTCCCTGTGACGCAATATTCCCTTGATAATCGAATGGTTTATTATACATTTTATTCATCAATCCGTCAATGACCATGTTACCGGGACCAGTATCAAATGCATTCACATCGGTGACAGAACAATTCTTCTTTAACAATGTTATGTTTGAAATTCCACCGATATTTAATAACGCTCGATTGCAATTTGTCGATCGGAATGTTAGGTAATCGAAATAAGGAACCAGCGGGGCACCTTGACCACCGAGAGCCATGTCACCAGTGCGGAAATCACCGACGGTGACAATTCCCGTTAATTTTGCAATTGTTGAAGGGTCACCGATCTGTAAAGTAGAACGGATCTTTTTTCTAAAAAGATTTTGATATTCCGGCAGATGATGGACGGTTTGACCGTGTGAACCGATAAGATCTATCTTTCCAAGCGGTATTCGTGCTTTTTTAGCGAGTGCTTTTACCGCGTCTGTAAAGTATTGAGCCGAGAGAATGTTCAACGTAGATATTATATCAACACTTCCGGATCTGGGGAGAGAATTCTTTAATACAAACTTCTGATATCCTTTTGGGTAACGGTGGGTATGGAAAGCGATCTGTTTGAAACGGGTTGATGTTCCGTTTCCGGTGATTGAAACCAATACGGCATCAATGGAATCCACCGATGTTCCGGACATCAGACCGACAACAAGTTTTTCTTTTTTACGGATCAGTTTTTCGAGATGCGTCATTGTGCTATGTCGCGTTAGGTTGTGTTCGATCATCATACACATTATTCTTCGAAAGATATAATAAAAACTCATTATATTCTTCACAGAATTTTCATTGCCGGGCATTTGACAATCGCGGGGAATTTATCAACATTCTTACTGCCTAATTGAATTATCTGTTTATATTTTCTGCTCACTAATTATTGAAACACCATGAACTCACTCTTTCGAAAAAAAAATGTTGCCCAAATCCTTTCTGATGCTGCACACCGGGACAGCGAGCATGGTTCACTCACCAAAAATCTTACCGTTCGGGATCTGACCGCGTTCGGTATCGCCGCTATTATTGGTGCGGGGATATTCAGTACGATCGGCAATGCGAGTTATTCCGGCGGACCGGGAGTGATCTTTCTCTTCATCTTCACAGCAATTGCATGCACGTTCTCTGCATTTGCATATGCAGAATTTGCTTCAATGATCCCCGTTGCCGGCAGTGCGTATACGTATTCGTATGTTGCATTTGGAGAACTGATCGCCTGGATCATCGGGTGGGATCTGCTGATGGAATATGCTATTGGAAATATTGCAGTAGCGATTTCCTGGTCTGATTATTTTACCAGCCTGCTCGCGTCGCTTGGATTGAACATTCCGGAATATCTGACGATGGATTTTCTCAGCGCCTGGAGAGGATATGATGCTGTTGCAGTGGAACTGCAAAAAGGGGCAACGCTTGAATCGTTATCCGGGCTGCAGCAAGCGGCCTATAATGCATGGAATAGTGCTCCGACATTATTTGGTGTTCATATCATCGCTGATGTGCCGGCGTTGATGATCACATTCTTTATCACATGGCTTGTATATATCGGTATCAAAGAATCAAAGAATGCAAGCAATATGATGGTGCTGGTAAAGCTTGTGATCATTCTTGTCGTGATTGCCGTCGGCGCATTCTATGTTGACACAAAGAATTGGTCGCCGTTCATGCCGAACGGAATTTCCGGAGTGCTCAAAGGTGTTTCAGCGGTCTTCTTTGCGTATATCGGATTCGACGCGATCTCCACAACCGCAGAAGAATGTAATAATCCACAGCGCGATCTTCCTAGAGGAATGTTCTATTCGATTATTATTTGTACTGTTCTTTACGTTGCAATTGCTCTCGTTCTTACCGGAATCGTTCATTATTCGGAATTGAATGTCGGCGATCCGCTTGCGTATGCTTTCCAAAAACGAGGACTGAATTTTATTTCTGGCGTGATAGCAGTCAGTGCGGTGATCGCAATGGCGAGCGTACTGCTCGTTTTTCAGCTTGGCCAGCCCCGCATCTGGATGAGTATGAGCCGTGATGGGTTGCTGCCGAAAATTTTCTCGCGGATTCATCCAAAATATCATACGCCGTCATTCTCCACCGTTGTAACGGGATTTGTCGTTGCCATTCCTGCGCTCTTTATGAATCTCACCGAAGTGACCGATCTGACGAGCATCGGAACATTGTTTGCGTTTGTTCTGGTTTGCGGAGGAGTGCTGCAATTACAAATGTCGAAAACACAGATCGAACGAAAATTCAAAACGCCGTACGTCAATTCAAAATATATCATGCCGGTACTCTTTATTGCGGCAATCGCCGTTGTATTTTATGTGAATACCGAACGGGTTGAAGATTTTCTTTCGTTCAGACAATTGAAATCAACGGAAGAATTTACCGCCTCGCTTTCCGGTGAGCAGCAGACGCAAACGAAGGAATTCTTTTCGAAACATGACAACGATGCAAACGAAATGTATATCCGCACCGCTCCGGTCAGAGAAACGCAAAAGTACAGTTATGGGTGGGAAGTGTGGAAACATTTCATTCCGACATGGGTATTTTTGATTGTTGCCGCAGCGACCGTTTGTGTTTGTTTCTTCAAAAATCTTTCGCTCATTCCGGTGCTCGGTCTGCTCAGCTGTATGTATCTCATGTCTGAACTAGGGTACACTAACTGGCTTCGCTTTTTGATCTGGCTGATTATTGGATTGACGATCTATTTTACATACAGTAAAACGCACAGCAATCTTGCACCAAAGCAATAAAGAATTCATGAGCAAAAAACTCCTTCTTGGCGCCCATATGTCCATTTCCGGCGGCGTGCACACCGCCGTTGACCGCGCAACATCCATCGGGTGTACTGCGCTGCAGGTGTTTACTAAAAATAATAATCAGTGGAATGGAAAACCATTTACCGAGAATGATATTGATTTGTATAAACAGAAAATATCCGCGGCAGGAATAGTGCCGGTTGTCTCTCACGATTCATATCTGATTAACCTTTGTGGTACAAATTCCGAAATTCTCAAAAAATCACGAGCAGCATTTATCGACGAACTTGAGCGATGTGAACAATTAGGAATTCAATTATTGAATTTCCATCCCGGTTCTCATCTTGGACTGGGAGATGATGAGGGAATAAAAGGGATCTGCGAAAGTTTGAACATTGCTCATAACGCAACAAAAGATTTTAAAGTAAAGAGTGTTCTGGAAGCTACAGCAGGACAGGGAACGAATGTCGGTTATAAATTCGAACATCTCCGCACAATTATCGATGGTGTTGAACACCTCGAACGGATGGGGGTTTGTATCGATACGTGCCATATTTTTGCTGCAGGATACGATATTGCAACGGAGAAAGGATATGAAGAAACATTCAAACAGTTCGATGAGATCGTTGGATTGGATCGACTTGTTGCATTCCATGTCAACGATTCCAAAAAAGGTCTTGGCTCTCACGTTGACCGTCACGAACATATCGGTAAAGGAGCAATCGGTCTAACAGGATTTCAATTATTGATGAATGATGAACGCTTTGCTCACATTCCAAAAATCTTAGAAACACCGAAGAGCGAAGATCTTCACGAAGACGTGGAGAATATAAATGTGTTGAAGAGCTTACTGCGGCTTAATAGACAATGATGTCTGGCGACGCTATTCAGTCGTCTGACATCATGTGTGTTTAATCTAAAGAGAGTCTTACATCATTTGAAAAACACCAACCGCAAGCACAGCGCCAACGATCGGAGCAATGATCGGAATCCATGCATATCCCCAATCACTGTCCCTCTTATTTGTAATCGGCAGAAGATAATGCATTATCCGGGGACCCAGATCGCGTGCGGGATTAATTGCATATCCGGTCGGTCCGCCAAGAGATAATCCAATTCCAAACACTAACAGCGCTACTGGAAGAGCGTCCAATGCACCTAAACTATTTTGAGGTGTTGCAATGTGCAATATTCCGAAGATCAATATAAACGTTGCAATAACTTCTGTTACAAAATTATGAATTGAATTCCGAATGGCGGGAACGGTGCAAAATATGGACAATAAAAACTCTTTATTTTCTGTTGCATCAAAATGCTGCTTGTACGAAACCCAAACGAGAAAAGAACCAAGCATCGTACCGGTTATTTGTGCAAGAATATACATCGGCACAATATCCCATGAAACTTTATGAGCGATCGCAAAAGCAATGGTGACGGCAGGATTGAGATGCGCACCGCTCACTGGAGCGACAGAATAGACGGCAACAAATACACCCATCGCCCAGCCAAGCGTGATCACAATCCAACCGCTGTTATGTCCTTTTGTTCTATTCAGTAAAACATTTGCAACGGTGCCGCTGCCTAAAACAAAAAAAAGTGCAGAGCCAATGAATTCGCCGAGAAAAGGTGTCATATAAATTGTATTTGTAAATGGATGATAGTGAGTTAAGAGTATTTTTTTAAAACGTCGCAAGTGAAATCGTATATTTCGAATGCTATACAGAAGAAAAATAAACAACGAACAGTTCTGCAGAACTTATGCAAAAACTCATTTATAGATGCTTCAGCATCCACACATTGCATGCAAAATGTCCGGAATTTCCAAGCGCGTGCGGAAGATACGTAAATCCCGATCGGATGTACATGCTCACCGCTTTGTTCAATTCAGGAAATGATTCAAGATAGAGCTGTTTGTAGCCGGATTCTTTTGCCCATTCAATGCTTTTTTGCATCAAGGCATTCCCGACTCCCTTTCCTCTGCTGTCAGAAGAAACATAGAACTTCACCAGTTCTGCACATCCTTCGGGAAGTCCTTTTGTCGGAAAAATTCCACAGCCGCCGAGCATTGTTCCATTCTCTTCTGCGATCCAATACATACTTCCGTGTTGACGGAAAAGCGTGAAGAGATTATCGGTTGTCGGATCAGTATAGACTGTTCCCGGCTTATCGATCTTGAATTCGCGGAATACTTTTCTGATAAGCTCCGCAATTTCCTGATTATCGTTTTGTGTAATTGGTCGTAAGATGAGGCTCATAATGGATTATTCTACCAAATCCTTTTGCAAAAGACAAGCGGAGGAACGATGTTATTCATCGTCTGACATCTAGTATCAGCCCGCACGATCATTTACAGCATCAATTTTTTTCTGAATGGTTTTCTTGTCGTTATCTGTTTTTGCCAAAGAAAATGCATTTGTAAAATGTTCCAGTGCTTTCGTATTATCGATCCCGCGGTACAATTCTCCAAGAAGCGTATGATAGAAATGATTTTCCGTCAGTTTCAGCTTTTCCGCTTCAATGATCGCTTTCTGTTTTCCATGAACCTTGGAAAAAGCAAACGTTCTGTTGAGCGCTGCCACCGGGGAATATTCCAATTGTAGTAACTGATTATATAGCTGCAGTACCGTTTCCCATTTTTCTTTCGTCTCCTCCGTCTGCGTGCTCCAATATGCAATGGCGGCTTCCAAATGATATTTTGAAAGCGAACTGCCGATGGTTGCACGATGTAAAAAATACCCGCCTCTGCCGATCAGCTCCATATTCCACAGACTCGTATCCTGATCGTGATACAGAATGATCTCACCGTTCTGATCGATCCGCGCATCGAAGCGGGATGCATGAAAGCACATCAACGCAAGAAGCGCGTTTGCCTGCGGCGTATCTGTCCGCGGATTCTCGACCAGCATCGTGCATAACCGCATTGCATCATAGCAAAGATCTTTTCGCAGGATCGTATTCTGACTTGTGGAATAATATCCTTCGCTGAAGAGGAGATAGATCGTTCTCAACACACTCTCCAGCCGTTCATCGATCGTTGATGGTTCGGGAAATTCAATGATGATCTTTTCTTCGCGGAGTTTTTCTTTGGCTACAGCCGGCGTTTTTTTAGCTTCGGCGCCGTAGAGTTTG
>JANXZD010000293.1 GCA_025355705.1 Bacteroidota bacterium
ATTTTTTGCTCAAGCAGAAATTTTTCAAATTTGGGAATCGGGTCGCGTCGTTTATCCGCTTCGATCTCTTCCAACGGCATATATTTTTTGGGATCATCAGATGACGAGTGAGGAAACAATCGCACACATTCTGCTTCGATCAAACAAGGACCATTTCCAGCACGGGCATATTCCACTGCTTCTTTTGCCGTTGCAAATGATTCAACGAAATTTGTACCATCAATATTGAACGTTTTCAAATTTGGATAATTACAATACAATTTTGCAACCGATCCGCCCGCGATCTGATCCTTCACATGAACAGAGATTGCATATTTATTATTTTGCACATAAAAAATTACCGGAAATTTTTCACGGCTTGCCCACGAGACTGCCTCTGCAAATTCACCTTCACTTGTTGCACCTTCTCCTGATGAAACATATGTAATTTCATCATTGTGTTCTTTACGCGAACCCATAGCAGTTCCAACGGCTTGCAAATACTGCGTTCCTGTTGGAGAAGACTGACCAACAATTCTTAATGATTTATTGCCGTAATGCGAAGGCATTTGTCTACCGTGTGAACTTGGTCCTTCAGTACGATGCATGTTTTCACAAAAAATTTCTTTTGCAGTAGAACCGTATGCAAGTGAAAATGCAAGATCTCGATAATATGGATATGCCCAATCGTACGCAGGTTTCATTGCCATGGCCATTGCAACTTGGCAAGCTTCATGTCCAGGACCACTGATATGAAACAAGATCTTACCTTGCTTCAACAGATTCATTTCTTTTTCATCAATCAAACGAGCCAGGAGCATTTTTTTATACGCAAAGATCAATTGATCATTGGTTAAAAGATTGTCATGTTCGATTGAAGAATGCTTCACCGTCCCATTATTGTTCGACACAACAGCAGAAGGCGTTTTCTTTTCTGCAGTTGCGCTATTCTTTGATGCCATTATTGGATCTCCTCTACTTCTGCTTCATTGTGGCGAAGCATTGTTTCAAGTTCTTCCGTCGAAATATGTTTGACTTCGAACGAAAATATTTTTGCAAAATGATTGATGATGCGATCTTGAACATCTTCTATTGCGATTGGTTTCCCGAGAACATTGTGAAGCGAAGTAACTCCTTTATGGAAAATTCCACACGGAATAATTCTATCAAAAAAAGAAAGATCGGTACTAACATTGAAAGCAAATCCATGCATCGTGATCCATTTGCTTACCTTAACGCCGAGTGCCGCGATCTTATCATTCTTAACCCAAACACCGGTAAATTCTTTTTCTCGTTCCCCGACAATTCCATATTCACCAATGACATCGATGATCGTTTGTTCTAAATCGCGTAAATAGCGATGAATATCATTGTAATGCAAATTCAAATCGATGATCGGATAACCTACAATTTGCCCTGGACCGTGAAATGTAACATCACCCCCGCGATCGATCCAAAACATATCGATCTTTTTTTCATTTCGCTCTTGTTCATTAGCAAGTAAATGATTTTCGTCAGCACCTTTTCCAAATGTGAACACTGGATCGTGCTCAGTCAATAAAAGAACATCCCCAATACGCTGCGCTAGGCGTGCAGAAAAGATCCTTTTTTGCAATTCCCATGTTTCAGCGTATCGAGTTCTTCCTAAATTGACAACAGCTAATTGATTCATAAAATAAAAATTCTCTAAGTCAACAATTGGGGAGATTTGACATATTAAAAATTAAACATGTAATGCAAGACCATATGCATCCAACGCAGCTTCAGAAATTCCCTCAGATAACGTCGGGTGCGCGTGAATTGTATTATAGATCTGTTCGGCAGTTGTTTCAAGCGTACGCGCTGTGACAAGTTCTGCAATCATTTCTGTCGCTTCCGGTCCGATGATATGTGCGCCAAGCAGTTCACCATATTTCGCATCAAAAATTAATTTTACCATTCCTTCGGTTTCATTCAATGCAAGAGCTTTTCCATGGGAGCGGAATGAATAGCGCCCGATCTTAATATCTTTGCCTGCTGCTCGTGCTTTTTCTTCGGTCATTCCAACACTTGCAACTTGCGGTTGGCAATATGTACATCCGGGTATGTTCTCATAATCAACAGCGTGCGGATGCTTACCTGCAATTGCTTCTACGCAGACAATTCCTTCGTGTGATGCTTTGTGTGCAAGGCATGGCGGACCAGCAACGTCACCGATTGCATAAATACCATCAATATTAGTTTTAAGGTTTTTGTCAACCTTGATGAAAGATTTTTCTGTCTTTATACCAAGTGCTTCAAGTCCGAGATTTTCAATGTTTCCCTGAACACCAATTGCACTCAATACAATATCTGCTTTAATTTCTTTGACACCGTCTTTGTTAGAAATTTTTACCGTTGCTTCTTTTCCGATCGTAACGCCTTCAACTTTGGTGTCGACCAAAACTTCGATTCCAGATTTTTCAAAATTGCGGCGTAATATTTTTGTTATCTCACGATCTTCAACCGGAAGCAGACTGTCTAGCATCTCAACAATTGTTACTTTTGTTCCATACGCGTTGTAAATGTATGCGAATTCAGAACCGATAGCACCTGAACCGATAACAACCATCCTTTTCGGAACTTCAGGAAGAATCATTGCTTCAGTGCTTGTTATGATTTGTTTATTATCTACTGGAATGTTTGGAAGGATACGTGGACGAGCACCGGTAGAAATAATGATATGTTTCGCATTGATCTTTTCTTTCTTCCCTTGTTGCTCAACTTCAACAACACCTTTAGAGGCGATCTTGGCAGTTGCATAAATATGTTCAAATTTATTTTTTTTAAATAAAAATTCTATTCCCTTTGAGCTCTTCGTTGAAATATCGCGGCTTCTTTTAACAGCTTTCGAAAAATCTATTGTTAGATTGTCAAATGAAAATCCAAAATCTTCTGCATGTTTAAAGGTCGTCAATACCTCTGCATTTTTGATCAATGCTTTTGTCGGAATACAACCCCAATTCAAGCATACACCGCCAAGTTTATCTTTTTCTATAACAAGAGTTTTTAATCCTAATTGACCTGCGCGAATTCCCGCAACATAACCGCCCGGACCTCCACCAATAATAACCACATCAAATTGTTTATCTGCCATATTTCCCTCTCAAATGAAGCCAAAAATTAACGAAGAGGGTGACACCCTCTTCTGAATAAAAAAATTATTAACGAACTAAAACATGGAGTAAGATTAAATCGGACATCTTCCTCGTTGAATGAATTTGTCGTAAATATATTGAATAATGGTTAGAAAATCAATAAAACAGACCAATTGTAACCAACCCACACTTCATCAGTAATAAAAAATTAAGTGAAAACTGCTTGACTCAAGTAAACGAAATTTTGTATTTTATTATAGTGAAATAACACAAAGGTAACCCACCAACCAATTGTTATTATTTTTTCGCGAAGGATAGCTTCTGCGAATGGAGAGTATGCTCAATGAGTAAATCAAAATATGTTACACAACTATGTACGTCATGCGGTAGAGAATCAAAAATGGCAATCATCGGTGCCGTTGTAGGAGCAGAAAATAAGGTGTGGTATCGATGCACTCGCTGTCATCATAGTATAATGCTTGATACCAATCTGAATAAAAAAGATGATAGTATTATTACCTATATTCGAGAAGAATGCGTCGATTATACCCCTGATAAAATTTTTGTTGTAGGCTCTTCTATTTATCACACAGATTGGGATGATATGGGGAAGATCACCTCAAAAGAAAAAACTTCAAATGGTGGAAATGCAATTTGGGTTGAGTTTGAAAAGAACGGAACAAAAAAATTGATAGAAAATTTACAACTAGCAGATTAAAACACAACCGCCAAATCAAGGGAGGTGAAATACTTGGTAGGAATCGTAGTCAACGAGAATGAATCCATTGACCGTGCGATCAGACGCTTCAAAAAAAAATATGAACGTTCAGGAGTTCTTAAAGAATTCAAAAAACGGACATTCTTCACTAAACCATCGGTGAAAAAGCGAATGAAGTTGGTTAAAGCAGTACGAAGAAATCAACGCACAGAAGAAGAAGGATTAAATCTCTAAAAATAAAAATCCCTCGCTTAGTCGAGGGATTTTTATTTTAATCAATTCATATTCGCCTTCAATACCCTAAGAACATTCCCTCCTAGAATTTTCTCTACATCTTTTTCTTTGTATCCGCGTTTTAACAACTCCCTGGTGATATTCGGAAGGAATGTAACATCATCCATCTCTTTGGGCAACGACTCTACCCCGTCAAAGTCACTGCCTATTCCGACATATTCGGGACCAACAAGTTTTGCAATGTAATCAATATGATCGATCAATTGAGAAAGCGGGGGGCGAACATCTCTGTATTGCGGAGCTAATGCAGAATCAATCAAGCCTTCAGCTTTCCAGTGGTCTGAATTCATTTGTTTGATCGAATCAACGAGGTAAGCGTTTTTTTCTTTTATTGCTTTCACAAGTGTAGAAAAATTACTGTCAATAAATCCGGAATAAAAATTCACACAAATAACGCCATTATTTCTTGCAACCGCTTTTATCTGGTCGTCCTTTAGATTTCTCCTGTTCGGACAAATAGTATAAACAGACGAATGGGAAACAATGACCGGCTTTTTCGTTACACTGATTGCATCCCAGAATGTTCGCTCACCAACATGGGAAAGATCAACCATTACTCCAAGCGTATTTAATCGTTGAATAATTTGCTTTCCGAAAACTGTTAATCCTTTGAATGGAAGAGAATCTTTTTTTTCAGTTTCATCCGCGGCAGAAGTCGCCCACGAAGGACTATTATTCCAGGTCAATGTCAAATAATTCATTCCTCGTTTTGCAAGTGAATCAAGATAGTATAAACTATCCTCAATCATATGACCCCCTTCTACTCCGATCAACGCAACCATCTTTTTTTGACGAAAGATTTTTTCAATATCATTATACGATTTTGCAAAGGCTATTTTATCTGAACTTCTTCGAACAATTGCATTTAAGGTATCGATCATTTCAATTGCATGATTGAATGCTCTTCCCTTCCCATATTCGCCCCCACACCACACTGAGAATATTTGTACATCAACTCCTCCTTCTTTTAGTCGAACGATATCGGAATGTCCTGTTGTTGTTCGTACTGATAGGTCTTCACCTTTTAACGCTCGAAGTAACACATCGTTATGAGTATCAATGACAATCGCATGTTGATGAAGTTTTTTATAATCCGAAGAAAAAACCAGTGAAGAGAGTAAAACAAAAATGATTAAAATTGTAAAAAATTTCATTGCGATCCTTTCAATTTTATTCAATGTAGAGAAGGCAGAACAGAAGTCCTAC
>JANXZD010000219.1 GCA_025355705.1 Bacteroidota bacterium
TATTTGTCAATCAGGCTCAAGCGATCACATTCAATCAAGCAGCACTTGAACGATTTGTTCACATCGCAAAAGATATGAATGCAGGAATGGTCTATTCTGATTTTTATGAAGTAAAAGATGGCAAACGTTCCGAACACCCGACGATCGATTTCCAGCTCGGCAGTATCCGTGATAATTTCGATTTTGGTGCGGTGATGTTCTTCTCGACCGCAGCAATAAAAAAAGCGGTGAAGCGATACGGTAAGATCGAAAAAGTTGAGCGTTCAGGATTGTATGATCTACGATTGAAAGTTTCCGTTGATCATCAGATCTTCCATAATCAAGAATTTCTCTATACAAAAACGGAAGCCGACATACGCAAGAGCGGGGAAAAACAATTCGATTACGTCGATCCGCGAAATCAAAATGTACAGAAAGAGAATGAACTTGTTGCAACGAAACACTTGAAGAATATCAGCGCATATCTGAAACCAAAATTTGTCAAAGTTCCAGTTTCGAAAGAGAAGTTTCCTGTTGAGGCCAGCGTTGTTATTCCTGTCCGCAACAGAGAGAAGACTGTCGGCGAAGCGGTGAATAGTGTCCTTTCACAAAAGACAGATTTTCTGTTCAATGTTATCGTTGTGGACAATCATTCCACCGATACTACGACCGCTATTCTTCGCGAACTTTCTCAAAAAGATCCGCGCGTAAAACATCTCATCCCAAACAGACAAGATCTTGGAATCGGCGGATGCTGGAATGAAGCTGTTCTTTCCAAACAATGCGGACGATATGCTGTTCAGTTGGACTCCGATGATCTGTATTCCGGAAATGATACTCTTCAAAAAATTGTGAATGTATTCCGCAAAGAAGGTGTTGCGATGGTGATCGGTTCGTATACTTTAGTCAATGCGAATCTTGAACCGATTCCGCCGGGATTGATTGACCATAAAGAGTGGACTCCGGATAATGGGCGAAACAATGCCCTGCGTATCAACGGACTCGGCGCGCCGCGTGCATTCTATACTCCAGTGTTGAGGGAAATCCTTCTGCCAAACACAAGTTACGGTGAAGATTACGCGGCTGCCATCCGCATCTCTCGTTACTACCGGATCGGAAGGATTTATACAACGCTGTACAACTGCCGTCGATGGGAAGGAAATACCGATGCCGCACTTCCGATCGACAAGGTCAATCGGAACGATTATTATAAAGACAAGATCCGCACCATTGAAATGACGGCGCGGATACAAATGAATAAGAAAAAATAATGTCAATGAAAACTACATACCGCGAATGGACACTTGACGATACGAGCGAGATCCAAAAAGTGTTATTGAATACTTGGATCGCTTCGTATGCGGATTTTATACCGATGTCCGACATTCAATGGTATTTCAATAATTATTATTCTGAGATCAATTTTGCCCGCTTATATGATGATCCGAACACGACAAGTTTCGTTGCTGAAATCAAAGAAAATATTATCGGATATGCACGGATGAAGGTCAATCAAGAACAGAATCGCTGCTACTTGGAATCTCTCTATGTCCTTCCTGAATTTCAAGGAAAAGGGATCGGGACCGATCTGTTAAAGATGGTTGAGCAAAAGGCACTCCAATTTTCGTTCAATCAGATCTGGCTTGGTGTCATGGAACAAAATGCTCCTTCGCTGGAGTGGTATAAAAAATTGGGATTCCAATTCATTGAACAATCACCATTCCAAATGGGCAAAACAACTGTGAACCATTTTATCGGTTTTCGCGAAATCAAATGATCTCTCCTGATCCAAATAGTTAATTGGAATTACAAAATCGAAATTTTAAGAATGCCTTCACAAAAAGTTTATTCTCATTTCCCTAACAGTTCGGACGATTCTCTTTCTCATCTTTCACACGATCTCTATATCAATCAACAGCAACGGTGGCAGATGCTTGCCGATGGAGTTTCAGCGTTGGAGAAGGTGCAAACGAGAGTTATTGAGTGCGGAACATTTGCTATCCGCTTACAATATAATCCCAAACGTATCGTCAGCACCGGCGCAAAAATAGATTCTGCATCGATCAAAGAACGAAAATGTTTCCTGTGTGTCGGTAATCTTCCAGTTGAACAACAGGGGGTCCTCTTCAAAGAAAAATATCTCATCCTGTGTAATCCGATGCCGATCTTCAAAGAACATTTTACGATCTCGCATGTCGATCACATTCCACAGTCTATTGAAGAACAAATATTGTCATTTTTGACCTTGACCAAAGAGCTTTCACCGGTATACTCGGTCTTTTATAATGGACCGAAATGCGGCGCGTCGGCTCC
>JANXZD010000250.1 GCA_025355705.1 Bacteroidota bacterium
ACGCAGACGGGGAAATAAGTGTATCAACTATTTCTTTGCCAAATGTAATTCCACCCAGAGCACCCCAGAAGCCAGTTTTGAAGTTTGCTGTATCTTGAGCGAAGTCATTGAATTTATAAATTGGCTGGTATGCATAATCCAACAATTGCATTTTATCCCAAACAATTTCTCCGCTGGCAGTTGAATCTCCGCCAAGAACACCAGAAGTCCATTCAAATGTGTAACCAACAATTTTGTCAAGACTCAATACACCATCGTTTTGTGTTCCGCTCCATCCGGGAAGGCTAAAACCAGCATCACTTGGTCCGACACCTCCAAGATCCTTCAACGGAATGATCAATTGTTTCCATCCGGGTGCTTGATCGAACACATTTGCAGATTGGAAGTACCAATCTTCAACATCGGAGACGCCACCGCCCCAATATGTGGAATTTCCACCGGCTTCATGCAATTTCAAACGCATTTGAACTGCGCCAACAGGAGCAGTAGATTTTGTTAAATTATTGAACCAAACGCTAATGTACTTTGCTGTTCCAAAATTCATATATGTGCTATCTTTATAGATTGCACGGTTATTCTTTGCATAATATGATGAATCTTTTGCACGCGGCATCTTGAATTCAAAGCCATTGTTTCCGCCATAGCTTTCAGTTGCGTGCAGTCTCCATGATGTTTTGTATGCTTTTGCTCCATCAACAGCATATGCTGTATCATATTGGAGAAGGTACCATTTCTTTGCGCTGGTATTTTTGGTGATTGTAAACATAGAATCTTTAATAGATGATTCAAAACTATTAAAGACCCACTGCGCAGAAAGCGGTAAAGCAAGAACCATGGAAGTTACGAGAAGTAGAAAAATCTTCTTCATATATTTTCTTCCTATCTTATTGTGGATTGATTTGTGGATTAGTGGTTTGTATTGCACAACATAACTTTTTTTATACTACGATTGAACGTTTTGAAACCCTTCGAGCGACAATAACAGAGCCCCCAATAGAACAGAACATCGAAAAAAAGAAAATGCCTGTCGTTGCTCCATACGGTGTAGTCAACAATGGAGTCAAAATTTCTGTGCCGCTGTATGGTAATACTACAACGATTATTCCGGCAGACATTCCTCCGATGATACCCACTGCTATTCCTCCTTTATAAAGATTTTTCCAAAGAACAAAAACAGTGAAAGCGCCGATTATCGACGCGGCTAACAATGAAAGGTATTGCACATATACCAACAACGTAACAGCACCAAATAACTGTGCGAAAGGGATATAGAGAATAGTAAGAAGTGCAGAAAGCACTATGACCAGTCGCGCAACAAGGATGTGTTTCTCTTCCACATTTTGCAGAACCCGATCGTGAAAGAACTGCATAACAACTATTGTTGCAATGGTTTGGAATGAATGTGAAAAAGCAGAAACCATTACCGAAACAACTCCAAGCACAAAAAAGAATACCAGCAACTCATTGTTCACCAGCATCGATGTCGCAACGGGTACATCCAACGGTAATGTCTCACTGAAGCTTTGCGTCGGAAAGACAACAAGCGCGATCACGATCAAAGAAAATGAAGCGAATATTGCTGCGTTGGAATTTCGTTGCTCGCTTTGTTTCCCTTGAAGATGAAACGCGCTGTTATCGATCCACCACATCCACCATGTGATAATTGAGAATCCGATAAGTCCTATGATCCAATTCGTTTCAATAAAATTATTATTCTTAAAAAACTGTACGCCTTCCGCAAAGAGCATTTGCAAGAACATCAACGGAGCAGAGACTGATTTTCCCAGATACATAATTACCAACATCGAAGCAATAACAGCAATACCAAACATTGAGTTTGCATATGCTACAATTTTCTTGCCGCCAATTAGTGTTGTTAAACCTGCAACACCGATTAAAAACACCAACAAAAAATGATACGAACCACCCAAGAACTGAGCAATAATTTTTTCTCCAAGATACAATAGAGCAAATGGTTGAATGATCACAAAAAAGACGATAGCAACTAAGAATAGAAATGTTTTCAAATTTGTCGATAACAATTCCATAAATCGATTAACGATTGTATATTTATTTTTCACCAAAAGAATCGGAAGCAATACAGAAAAAATCAACGAGAGCATAATAAGTATCGTGGGAACAGAAAGTGATAACACCGGTAACAACAAAATCCAAAACTGAAAGATGGATCCAGAAAACAGCGATAGAGCCGAAATGATCCAAAGTGAATTTCTTCCATCACTGAAAAAATTCGAACCCCTTTCTTCCGAATTACGAGAGAAATAAATGCTTGCGGAAGCAATAATTCCGACAAAAATATAGAGAAAGCTATTATAATGCGATATTTGCATAGTAAGGTCTTATATAACCGTGCACAAAATATGCCACATTGCTAGAGGGTATTTTCGAGTGAAAAACGCACAATCAGCCAGAAAGGTTTTGATAAATTATTAAATTGATAATTATGTCTTACTAAATTGATAATTTTTATTTTAATAAGAGAATTAAAGAGAAACAAAATCGATTAATTTTTACAATAAAAAACACTTCTTGCTTCTTTTGACTTGTTTGAACTGAGTAGCATTAATAATGACAGAAAAAATCAAATTAATTACTCACAAAAAGCCATGCAGGCTTAGGGTTGGCATTGTAACTTTGTTGGGGTTTCTTATAATCTGCAGTTATAGAATAAGAACTATCATTGAGGTGCCGAAACGTTTTATATTGTTATTTATCAATATGCTTATTGGCTCCATTTTGTCGGTGTTCTGTCCCACCGATGTTCTTTTAGTTTTTGAATTAACGATTCTTCCAATCTTTTTCCATTGGAAACACTCATATTTACCTTCACATTTTTAGCGGATCTCATACCCGGAATAATTGTTGAAACATTTTTATTCTGTAAAATAAATCGTAATGCCATTTCTGGTAAACTCATATTAGAAGGAAGTATCGACTTTAACTGTTCTACTCTTTCGACCGTGGGAATCAAATTCTGAGGAACAAAGTAGGATGCTCTCCAATCTCCTTCAGGAAAGACAGTATCTTTCGAAAGCGTTCCGGTGAGAGAACCTTCATCAAAAGGAACTCTCGCAATGATTCCAATGTTTAACTTTTCGCATAAAGGAAATAATTCATCCTCCGGAGATTGATCAAAAATATTGTAGATCACCTGAACTGATTGGAAATGTCCGGAGGCTAATGCTTTTAAGCAATTACTAGGTTCCCATCGGTTCACACTTATTCCAAAATTGAGAACCTTCCCTTCTTTTTTTAATTTTTGCAACGCATTTTGCCACTCGTCATGGTCAGCCCAAGAATCATCCCAGACATGAAATTGTTGAAGGTCAATGGTTTCTAGTTGTAAATTCTTCAGGCTTTTTTCAGTGTATTCAACAATGTGATCAAAAGGATACACATCCTCTAGTTTAGATCCAGCGCGCGCAGGCCATTGCAGATTCTTAGGCGGAATTTTAGTCGCTGCATACAATCGTTTGCCGGGATGTCTTTTGATAACGTTGGCCAAAACTTGTTCACTTAAACCACTGCCATATGCCCACGCTGAATCGAAAAAATTGCAACCCATTTCAACTGAAAGATCCAATGCTTTGTTGTATTCATTTTCGTTCGATCCTTTCCACCCGGCGAGTCCCCACATACCATATCCAATTTCACTTACCTGCCAGGAAGTATTTCCAAATTTTCTCAATTTCATTTTTTATACTCTCTATTATTATAATTAATACGAAAGCGTTGAAGATTTTATCCATGTAATTTTGGCTTACTATTTTTTTTGAAACTGGAGATGATTGAAATTAATTCTATAATAAATTCGTCTTTTCTCTTTGTCTATCAAAATATCAAATTCACCTTCTTTAGTCACCATTTTCAAATCTTTTCCAACGAATGTCAGACTGTCTGCTGTTATTATGATATAGTGCGTTAGTTGCTGAGTTAGGTCAATTATACAACGCACATAATATGCCATGGTGTAAAAGTGCAATTTGATAAAAAAACGAAGTTTACGACCAGAAGACGGAAGGGAATTATTAAATTAATAACTACTAATTACTAAATTGATAATGTATTAATATGATAAGAATTCAAACAGTGGGAAGTGTAGAAATCAGCAAGTATTCTTATTTAATCCCAAGCTCTTTGCACATTCTATGATAATTTGGCGGTGCCAGTCCTAGTTTTTTTGATGCTTCAGCATCTGACGATGAACTGGAACGAATATATTCTATATATCGTTGACGCACTATTCGTTCAAGATCACGCAATACTAATGGCTCTTGTAATTCAGAAAGGTTAAGAATTCCTCCCGAAGAAGAAGGTGTTCCATATTGTAATCCAACTGCTTTTTGCATTAATTCTTTGGTAATGATCTTTTCATCCAGAAACAATAATCGCTGCATCACGTTTTTTAATTCACGAACATTTCCTTTCCACGGTGCATACTGCAAAATGGACATTGCTTCGGGAGTAATGACCGGTTTCGCACGACCCATATCTGCGCTGAATTGTCCGAGAAAATACTCTGATAACATTGGAACATCCTCGGGGCGTTCACGAAGAGGGGGCGCAAAGACAGGAATAACATTCAATCGATAATATAAATCTTCGCGAAACCGTTTTTCTTCAACTTCTTTTTCCAAATTTTTATTTGTTGCAGCAATTAAACGAACATCCACCTTTATTGGTTCTCGTCTGCCGATCTTTTCCAATTCCCCTTCTTGAATAACGCGCAACAATTTCACCTGAGCATGTAGCGGAAGTTCACCGATCTCATCAAGAAATACCGTTCCATGATTTGCCATTTCAAATAGTCCAAGTTTAGAGCTCGTTGCTCCGGTAAATGAACCTTTTTCATAGCCAAATAATTCACTTTCAATCAATTCATTCGGAATACTTCCGCAATTGATCGGAATAAAATTTTCCAATCGCCGTTTGCTTCTATGGTGGATATTCACTGCAACCAATTCTTTTCCTGTGCCAGATGATCCTGAGATAAGAACGCTGGCATCGCTCTCTGCACATTTCTCAATTTGATGCCGCAGAGTAACAATGGATGGAGAATTTCCGATGATTGGTTTTTGTGAAAGTGTCTCTTCGATCGAACGAAGAATTTTTGATTTTGCTTTCGATTGTTCTTTCTCTAATACGCGTTTGTGGTATGCATTGATAATGGAAAGAAGGAAATCCGTCGGTTGATAGATGTATTCTTCTATGTCGCCAGGATATTTTGTACAATACCAAAACGCTCCCGCCATCATCAAACTATTTGCAAAATCATAATCTGCCAGATTCACCGTCATCTTTGTAATGACAATGATCTGCAATGTTGGATCGATCTTTTTAATTTCTCGGATCAGCTGTTCACCCATCAATCCGCCGGCAATTTGAAAATCCATGATGATGATATCAAAGCCATCTTT
>JANXZD010000028.1 GCA_025355705.1 Bacteroidota bacterium
AAACATTTTTGGGAATTTTTATTATGCTAATTTATATTTTTCTTTAGTTTTTAGAAATTGCTGCAAGTAGTACTTTATGTTCGCAACGGGACGTCAGGAACGAGAAATTATTTTGAACTATATTTGTAACTTCGCGGTTAACTTCTGCGTAACAGTGTTTGCATTTAATTTTTAACGATGCATTTTTTTATGAAAATCACTTTTGTTGTATTCATTCTATTGACTTCATTTCTCTTCGCACAAGATAAACCTTTCGGTTCTATCATCGGTCAACTCATTGATGGGACAACAAATCAACCGTTGGTTGGTGCCAATGTTGTTGTGATTGAACAGTCAAACATCGGTGCAATTACAGACAGTGATGGAAACTTTACGATTAAAAAGATTGCGGTGGGAGAATACAGTGTTCGCGCAACATTGGTCGGATACAAAATTGCAATTCTCACCAATATTGTTGTCTCAACGGGACGAAGTTCCAAAATAAAGATTCGGATGAATGACGAAGCAGTTGAAGTCGGTGGAGTTGAAGTAAAAGCCGATTATTTCAGCAGTGAAGGAAGTATCAGTTCAATTTCAACCATTGGATTGAACGCCGCGGAAGTAAAACGGTCGCCCGGTTCTGCGTTAGATATGCAGCGGATCGTGCAGAATCTTCCGAGCGTTGCGAACAGCAATGACCAGTCAAACGAATTGATCGTTCGCGGCGGTGCGCCTGATGAGAATCTTACAATTATGGATCACATTGAGATCCCAACAACCAATCATTTTCCCAATCAATTCAATTCCGGTGGACCGATCAATATGGTGAATGTCGATCTGATCGAGGATATTCGTTTTTCAACCGGAGGATTCCCTGCGAATTTCGGGGATAAACTTTCATCGGTGATGGATATCTCACTGCGGGAAGGGGATAAAGAAAGAACAATAGCAGGTGAAGCTACGGCACATTTTGCAGGAACAGGTGCAGTGTTCGAGGGAGGATTTGCCGATCAAAAAGGAACATGGATATTTTCTGCACGGCAAAGTTTTTTGGAAACGCTCGATAAGATCGTTGGAATATCGTCGCTGGGAATTACTGCTATTCCAAAATATTACGATATGCAGGGAAAAGCGACATACGAATTTTCGCCGACGCAAAAAATAATTGTCAGTGGAATTTACGGAAGCGATGTTATTCTCATCAACGGCAAGCCGGATGAAGAGAACGATCAGAAACGATTTGCAAAGGACTCAACCGGAGTTGAGAACGTTGATGTAAAAACTTCCCAATTTGCCGTTGGAGCGACACTGCGTTCGTTGTTCGGGTCGAACGGTTACTCGTTATTCACTGTCTATATGCTCGGTAACCATTACGATGTTAATGTCACTGAAGATTTTACCTATCGCGAATATGACGCGAATGGAAAAGTAATGTCATTCAAAAAATTATTATCCAATCCGATGTACGTGAATGATGCAACCGAACGTTTGCTTGGTGCGAAGTATGATTTATTATATCATATTTTTAATTTCCACGAGCTTTCGATAGGTGGACAACTCGTAACGACGGACAAATTTGTGAACAATGTATCCTTCAATTCCGACACATTGCGATTCGATCTGAACCGCGACGGAGATTTTACCGATCCATTCCCGACCGACATTGCACAATCAACATTTACCAACGGACGGATCCATAATTCACTTGAATTTGGAGAAGAATTTAAATTAGGGGGATACATCAGTGATAAATTCCTGTTGACCAATCAACTTTCTGCAACGGTAGGGATGCGGTATGATTATTTTACGTACTCACAGAAAGGGAATTGGAGTCCGAGACTCAGTTTGTCGTACGAACTCTTTCCGGTAACGACAAAAATGAATTTTGCGTACGGAGAATATTATCAAACCCTTGCATTGCCGCAATATGGCGACAATCTTGGCGGAACAACAAATCGATATTTGGATAATTCACATGCACGGCATTTTGTTGTTGGGATAGAACATATTCTGGATGAAGGATTAAAAGCGACAGTTGAAGCGTATTATAAATCGTACGATCATATTGCCGTCAGCGAAGAATTCATCAACTCTGTCGACAAAACATTTCGTTCGGATAAACGGCTGAGTGTTGGAGAACGAACGTCACGAGGGATCGAGTTGTTCATACAACAAAAACAGGTGGAAGGTTTCTATGGAACGTTCTCGCTATCGTATTCTAAGAGCGTTACAAAAGATCCGCGAGAAAATATTTCCGGATTACCCTCAATCAATGTCGGTAATTATGCGTCGGATTACGATTTTCCATTTCTGCTGACACTTGTTGCTGGAAAAACGGTAAATAATGTTCGCGCAACACTGAATGGATCGCCCTTCTATATCAAGTATCCCAGTTATCTTCTTCCCCTTTCCGATGACATGGAATTCAGTTTTCGTTTCAGATATTCCAGCGGCAGGCCGTACACTCCGCGTCTGTTCACAGCATATATTCAACGCCGGGAAGGAACGATTACCTGGTCAAAAGGTGTGTGGGAAGATGGGGCTGAGATTAATTCAGCCCGCTATCCCGATTATCATCGTTTGGATGTACAATGGATCAATCGCTGGCATAATGAAGGATATAATATTGTGATGATCGTTGCGCTGCAGAATGTTTATAACCGGGCGAATGTCGCCGGTTATCAATACGTTACGGATGGAACACGGAATACAATCTATCAGTTTTCGTTCTTTCCGGTGGTGGGAGCGAGCGTAGAGTTTTAAAAACAAAAAGCCCAAAAGATATCCTTCGTTCGGGCTTTTAGCGATATCATTATCTCCTACTTCTTTACCGCATCTTCTTTCAAGATAAATTTTGTGAATGCAAAGACAATGTATGCAACGATTACAAAATCGATCGTAGCGCCAAGCCAATGACCAAGAGCAAATTTTAACGGTCCCAACTCCAGCACCCACGTTTGCCAGGCACCCTGAGGAATAAAAATTCCAATGAACGGCATGATCAGGTCGGATACGGTTGCGGTGACAAATGCATTCACTTTTCCACCGATCACTACAGCAATTGCAAGTCCGATAACACCGTATTTTTGAAGGAACGCCATGAATTCTTTAAGCATACTTTTTTCCTTTCAGACTATAATAAAGTGTACGTAAGACCCATTGCAAGAGATTGTTTCACCTGTGTACGGGCGGTGATGTTGGCATCGTTGATCAATTGAACATTCAAATTCACAGAGATATATTGACTGACCTTAGCGACGATCGTATTGTTGCTGCGTACAATGACACGATCGATCTTGTTGAACGGAGAGAACATCTCCAATTTTGTGGTAAAGAGAACGTTTTCTTCAAATTTCCATTCTGCATCGGTGACGGATTCCAATCCCCCTTCGACCTTCGATGTTTCGATCGTAGGCGTGGTTGATGCATCATCTGCGTATCCTTGTGCGCCGGAAAATACTTCTCGAAGTGCTGCGCCAAGGCGGGTTTTCACTTGTGCGATCGGTTGGTACCCGACACCAACTGCCTGAGTAAGATACATCGGATCGAATCCTGCAGAAGTTTTTACACTTGTTCCGGCGACGTCATCATATTTGAATCCATCGGCAAATTGTGATTTGAATGTTGCGGATGCATATGGATTGACATATGTTCCCAATTTATAGGTAAGCACGCTTTCAAACTCAAGTTTATCATCGGTCTTTCGAAATCCTTTTGAACCAAGCCGGGTTTGTCCGTAAGCAATTTTATAGGTGTTGCTCCAGTTTGTATTTTCAACATCGCGTACAGATTTTCCGTCGATCGTCAAAGTATAGGCAAGTGCATTTTCACCTCCTTGAGCCCAATCGGTGTAGGACATTTGCGTCAGCAGCAATCCTGCAACAAGGGAATGTTTCCATTCAGATGGTTGAGTGGTTGAATCTGATTGTGCGAATCCAAACGAACAAAGTGTCAGTAGGATAAAAAATATTCTTTTCATAGCACCTCCATTGAATAATTAACAATAATAGAAAGAACAAGGATAAGCAGGTAGAATATACTTGTTCATCTCAAAAATAGCATCATCAAAATTTTCAGAAAATGGAACGTATTTAAAATAAAAAACCCTCGTTAAAACGAGGGTTCGTGTAACAGTAATGACGTTGTTACGCTTTTGATACGTTCGCTGCCTGAAGTCCTTTGGGTCCCTTTTCAACTTCAAATTGGACCTTATCGCCTTGATTCAGCGTTTTGTAACCGTCTCCAACAACTGTTTTATAATGTACGAAT
>JANXZD010000312.1 GCA_025355705.1 Bacteroidota bacterium
GTTCGGTATCCTCACCCGTTAAGAAAAAACTCATCAATAATCCCAAGAGACTCAGTGCAGTATAAATCCAGCCTTGAAAATAATCTATTCGGCCGGCACTTATAAATAGGATTACGATAAAGAAACATATGCCTACAAAACTCTTGAAAAAATATTGAATTTGTTTCATGCCCGTCTCCAATTTCATTTATTGATAAAAAAACTACACCAATCCCCTCTCCATCAAACTCGTAAATCCATCGCCTGCAATAATAATATGATCGTGAACAGAAATGCCGATGATTTTTCCTGCTTCAACGATCTGTTTTGTGATCGAAATATCTTCCCTGCTTGGTTCAAGATTTCCGCTCGGATGATTATGAAGCAATATCACACTTGCAGCATTCTCCAATATCGCTTCCCTAAAAACTTCCCGCGGATGTGTTAGAGAGGAATTCAATAATCCTTTTGTAATGATCCGTTCGTTAATGATCTTGTTCGAACTGCTTAAACACAATACCATAAACACTTCTTGTTTCAGATCGCGAAGCTGGGGACCAAACCGCCGGGAAATATCTTCCGGTGATCGGATTGGTGTATCATTCTCCGCTCCGGATATTGACATTCTTCGCGCAAGTTCAAATGCTGCAACAATTGTTACCGCTTTCGCAGTTCCAATTCCCTTGTTCTTTTTTTGACGAAGATCAGCAACGGAAAGAGACGCGATGTTTCGAAGCGATTTATTTTCCCGGAGCAGTTTTTTTGCAACATCAACCGCAGAGAATTTTTTCGTTCCAATGTTGATAAGGATTGCGAGAAGTTCAGAATCTGAGAGCGACGCGGCGCCATGTCGTATTAATTTTTCACGCGGACGTTCATCTTCGGGCCATTCTTTGATCGTTGAATACCGCACCAAAGGTTCCGAGGATTCATTGCGATTCGGGTCAGCCATTGTAGTATGCGTTAATGATTTTTAAAGGATAACGTTCGTTCTAAACGGACAGTATGCTTAAGAAATTATCAAAAACAATTTTGGGAGTCTTATATCTTATTGATATGAAAACGTTTGAAGCTTCGAAACAGATCCATTCTTATATTCTAAGATATGAATAGAACTATTGACACGTTCTTTTGTCAACGAAATGGTGTTTCGTACTCCGGTAAATTCGGTAACTTTTTTCAACGCATCGGCAAGTTGCTCACGCGTTAGAGCACCATCTTTAAATTGTCGAATGACCAATGTCATGACATCATATCCGAACATTACATTGTCTGATATTGTCTTCCCGTAGCGTTGTGCGTATTTGGAAAAGATCCTGTTCGTCTGTTCATTCCGTTCTATCCATCGATCGCTTCCAAATATTACACCATCAGTATATCGTTTGTTCAGATCCAGTTCATTCGCATCATACCAATCGCCCGATCCCAGTATGGTGGCTTTGATGTTATAGAAGGTTATTTGAGACGACAACACTCCAATTTCATGACTGTTCGAGATAGGACAGAAGATCACATCAATTGTCGAAACCGGATACTGGAGACTGTCCAGATACGGAATAACTCTTTTCACCGGCAGTTTTAATTGTTCAGCAATTTTTCGCGCACTGTCTCCAAAGAGCGGTGTAAGATTTAATGTGGCTCCTTTGGCAACAATGGAATCGATCAAGGAAAACCGAACGCCGAGCGAAACCAATCGGCGGATAATTTCTGCAACATCTAATTTCCCCCTCAGCGATACAACATAACTCGGATTAAGATTTGCAGCGGCATCTCGAATTGCACGCACATACGTCCGAAGATCAGATTCACCTTTTTTATATCGTCGGTCAATGATGATGTGTGCCCCAAGCCGTGTTGCTTCAACAATGAATGAATCTGCCTGCAATGAGGTGAGAGGCATTGCTGAACCGAGAATGGCAATATTTTTTGCACCCAAAACGTTTACGGCATATTGCGCCAAAGCTTTTCCGCGAGAACCATTAGTAGAATTCGCTTGAAAAACAAATTGTCCAATGGAAGATATTCCTTCATCCGTTGCCGTTGGGGAAATTATAGGAATGGAAAGAGTCTGTGCCGTTTTTGCCGCATGGATCGTCTCAGTGCTAAATACTGGACCCACAATGCCAACGACATTACTATTTGTAGACCATTCCGAAATAATTGAAAGGATCTTTGAGGAATCTTTTTCTGAATCTTTTATATCTAATTCAACCGTTACTTGTCCCGGCACAGTGCGTTCTTCATAATCACTCACAGCAAGTTGAACACCTTCCAGGATTTCCATTGCGATTTTTTTCTCGCGCGTTTCACCAGGTAACGAGTTCAACAATGGAAGAATTACACCGATTCGGACAGCATTGCCTTTTTCAATACGCGACTTCAAACGATTGATCCGAAATATCATATTTTGTTCAGCAATGGTTGGGTTGAATTTATCGATTCGCTTTTTTGCGTCATCAATATTTCCGTTCTGAAATAATCGTTCAGAAAGAACAACCGTCAACACATTTTTAATGCCATCATTTGAAGATGAACTGATCAACGAATCGATCTGACTGAGAGAGAAGAATTCCGCAGCAAGATGCTCTATCACCTTGATGGAATGTTCTTTGTTTAATCGCTGTTGAGCAACGAGAACAACACTTTCCATTTCTCGATATGCTTTTTCATACAGTGTCTGATTATAAAAACACATTCCCCGCGTGAATAAAATATCTTCCATATATAGAGTGGAAGGAAATTGTAACACAAGAGAGTCACAAACAGCGGTTGCCAGATTATAATCTTTTAATGCATATAATGTTTTTGCTTCCATAATCATCGCTGCCGTAATGCGATGATTCAGCGGCAAACTCAATTTTGACTGCTCGAAAGACTGCAGTGCGGCTTTGAAATCTTTCTGGGCATATTGCCGCATCCCAAGTAAAAAATTATCTTCTGCAGGTCGATGATAATATACCTCAACATCTTGTGTGAAAAGCAATGAGGTGGAAAAGCAAATAAATATAAGAACCATCTGAAAAAATCGTCGTCTGTTGTCATCCCAAACGAAGCGAAGAACTGTAATCACTTTTTTGAATTGAACAGCGAGATGCTTCGTCGTGGTGCTGTCGGCGCCACTCCTCAGAATGACATCGAGGGAAGGTTTTTCATATGTTTCTATGGATAGATGTTTCATCAATAATCTCTGCGTAATGATCGAATTCCAAGAACATGAGAAATAATAATAATAAATATTGAAGGAACCGTGATGACAAGAAATACGATCTTCAATATACTCCAATTGACAGAAGAATTTTTTGATGCTGATACGAACATCATTGTTGTTGGAAGATAATATACGGCTAATATAATCACCAAATAAACAACGCTCAGCAGAAATGTCATTGTTGCTCCCTGCGATGATGCAATACGGATTGGATTCTTCTCTATAAAATTAGAATAGACTGAACCTAAACCAACGTTGATACTTACTAACGTTGCCGTGATAATGGGTGTTACTACGATTGAATAGTACCCGAGTATTTTTATAGACGTATGAGGTTCAACAAGTGATGGTGGGATTGGAAATTGATTAAATACTTTTTGTGCATAGAGGTATGGAATATTAGACAACCATGCAATCACAATACTTAATACTGTAAGAAAGATCGTCACAATAGAAAATTTGATCCAATACATCGTTGATGGAGCAATCGGAGCACTGCGTACCGACCAATACGCATTCCCTTCAAGACTGATCATCGGGAAACCGAAGCGAAGCGCAATCGAGTTGATCAAAAAGATATTGAATATGAATACGATTAAATAGACAACTGCTTTCAATTCCGGCGATTCTAATTTTATACTTAAACTGCTAACGCTCGCCAAAAACACGATCAATAAAGCCATCATGACCAAGAAATGGATCCATTGACTCGGTTCCCGCAAAAATTGCCAAAGTTCTTTCTTAAGCAAGACTTCCGTTTGCGATGAGAAGTAAGAACGCTTGCCAAAACTAAAGAATGTATTCTTTAATTCAAGCGAACGCACGGTAAGCGATTTAATTGATAATGAAGTGATCCATGTTGAATAAAAAATTCCATTCGCAACAGCAAGACCAATAACAAATAGTCCGGCCGTCGAAAGAATAAGCAGTGATGTATATTGAAGTACAGAAGTGAAATTCTTTGTTACGTAAAAATACATGATCTCCGAGACCCAAAAATTTGGCAGAACTTTTATTGCAAGAGGGTCAAGCATTCCAAAATAAAGGTCAACATTCGGATAATATTTCATCACTTCCTGAACAAGATGTACAGGACTGGATACTTTAAAATAAAAATAGATTTGGCACATGTATAGAAGAACAATTCCGCTAGCCAGTAAACGAAAATTGATCTTTGATGCAAGTTTCATCACCAATAATAGAACTATCACAGCAACACACGCTGCCAGGAACATAAATGGAACCAATACGCCAAACATCATAACCAGATAGAAATGCCATGGCAGGTGAAAATAAAAACCATATCCTAACAGGACTGAAAATCCAACCATGAAGAGTGTGCCCGAACTATAGAAAAAATTATCGAGGAATTTTATAACAAAGATATTTAAATATGAGACCGGTGATGTAAGCAGAAAGTTCATTTCAGGTGAACGGTATAATGTTGAGAACGAAACCACCATGTTCCCAAGATTGATCGTGATAAAGAAAACAAATAGTAACATCCCGATAAACCGATGAAAGAGGAACAATCCAATCTTGACGTTTTCCAACAAATACGCGGTAATAAAGTTAGAGAAATAAAATGCCCCCACCGCGAACGATCCAAAAACAATGAACGATCCGAGATTACGGATCACTGTTCCAAAATCTTTTTTGGAAGAAACCTTCCAGAACATCAGATTCTTGAACCAAAGAATGTGAAAGAATGTACTCACTGATCCTTCTCTTCTTTCGTCAATTCAAGAAATACCGATTCAAGATTCCCGTCGTATTTCGTCTTATGGAGATGGAGATTCTCTCTGGTATCGAGAAAAATTATTTTGCTTTTGTTGATGATACCAATTCTATCACACAACTCCTCAGCCATTTCCAAAATATGTGTTGACATAAAGATCGAAGCGCCGTCGTTTGCTTGCCGCTTCAAAGAGTCTTTTACAATGCGCGCGCTTCGAGGATCGAGACCGACCATCGGCTCATCGATGATAATGGTTTTTGGTTTGTGCACAAATGCCGATGCAAATGTAACCCGTTGTCGCATTCCCTGAGAATAATCTTCAGTCTTTTTATCCACCCAGCTTGCAAGTTCCAAAAGATCGATCACTCGCTCAACATTTTCCTTTAGATCATTCTTTTCCATTTTATACAGACCGCCCATATAGTAAATAAACTCACGTCCGGTAAGCCTATCGTATAAATATGGATGATCGGGAATATATCCAAAAGTTGATTTTGCTTCTAGCGGCTGTTTCACAACATCAAATCCGTTGATCACGATCTGTCCGGAAGTTGGTGTGAACAATCCCGTCATCATTTTGATCGTCGTGGTTTTTCCTGCACCGTTTGGTCCAAGAAAACCAAAGAATTCTCCCGACGGAATGGAAAGTGAGACATTATCTACCGCCACGAACGAGCCGAATGTTTTTTTAAGATTTTTAAGTTCAATCATACAAAAGAGTTACTCCCATTCTATTGTTGCAGGCGGTTTCGAACTGATATCATATACCACACGATTGATTCCACGAACTTCGTTGATGATTCTATTAGATATATGCGCAAGAAACTCATATGGCAGATGAGCCCAATCTGCTGTCATTCCGTCAACACTTGTTACTGCACGAACCGCGGCAACATTTTCGTATGTCCGTTCGTCTCCCATGACACCAACTGATTGAACCGGAAGCAATACAACAAATGCCTGCCATACTGAATTATAGAGATTTTGTTTCCGTAATTCGCTTATGAAAATTTCATCTGCGTCTTTTAGAATTTCTAATCGCTTCTGTGTAATGTCGCCCAACACGCGAATACCAAGTCCCGGTCCGGGAAACGGATGCCGTTCGATCAGATAATCCGACAGTCCTAATTTTCTTCCGACTGCACGCACTTCATCTTTGAATAATTCACGAAATGGCTCGATCAATTTTAGGTTCATCTTTTCGGGAAGTCCACCAACATTATGATGTGACTTGATCGTTTGCGAAGGACCTTTGAATGAAACAGATTCGATCACATCGGGATATAAAGTTCCTTGTGCAAGAAATTCTGCTCCGGAAACTTTTTTTGCTTCCTGTTCGAAGATATCAATAAATGCTTTCCCAATGATCTTTCGTTTCAGTTCAGGTTCGGAAACCCCTTTTAACCGTTCAAGAAATAATTCCGTCCCATCAACAAAATCCAGCGCAATATGGTATTCATCTCGGAATGTTTTGATCACTTGCTCACTCTCACCGTGACGCATCAATCCATTATCAATATGGATACAGAACAATTGATTGCCAATCGCTTTGTGAAGCAATACGGCTGCAACTGATGAATCAACTCCGCCGCTCAATGCGCAGAGTACTTTTTTATTTCCAACCATTGTTCGAATATCTGCAATAGAACTCTCAATAAATGAATCTGCATTCCAATTTCCTGAACATCCACAGATCTCTTTAATAAAATTATTGATCACTATTTTCCCGTCTTTCGAATGTACAACTTCAGGATGGAACTGTATCCCAAAGATTTTTTTCTTTGCATTTCTGATCGCACATATTCTCGCATTCTCTGAATGAGCAATCTTCTCGAATCCAAAAGGAATTTTTGTCGCTTCGTCCCCGTGACTCATCCACACTTCTGTTGAAGATGAAAGACCTTTAAAAATATCTTCAGAGTTATCTATCAGCAATTGTGCCCGGCCAAATTCTCGGCGCGGCGCTTTATTCACTTCCCCGCCATTTTGAAATGCAATCAGTTGAAGCCCGTAACATATCCCAAGGATCGGCACACCGAGTTCATAGATCCTTTTATCGGGAATTGGAGCATCGCTTGCATACACACTTGACGGTCCGCCGGAAAGAATAATTCCTTGAACATTGAATGATTTAATTTTTTCAAACGAAATGTTGAATGGATGAATTTCACAATAGACATTCAACTCGCGTACACGACGCGCTATCAGTTGGGTGAATTGTGAACCAAAGTCGAGAATAAGAATGGATTCAGTGTGGGTCATTGATGATTAGTTACAATTTAGATTTTTCGTAAATGATCTCGAACTTTTGTGGTTGAATGTACATCAAGATAACGCACAATGATTGTTTTTCCAAGATTGATTTCTATTTAGATTCTATTGTAAATAGTCTATGTT
Organism: Bacteroidota bacterium; assembly: GCA_025355705.1. Taxonomy (GTDB): domain Bacteria; phylum Bacteroidota; class Ignavibacteria; order UBA10030; family UBA8401; genus UBA8401. The sequence goes on from JANXZD010000312.1 coordinate 7,323, forward strand.
TTCGTTAATTTCATGTAAGAAAATGGAAAACAAGAGTGAAGAACGAATTGCAATCTCTAACCGCCGAGCGCGTTTCGAGTATGAAATACTTGAAACATTCGAAGCGGGAATTGTCCTTGTTGGATCTGAGGTAAAATCATTGCGTCAGGGGAAAGCAAATCTACAGGACAGCTACGCTTTAGTGAAAAATGGCGAAGTATGGCTGCTGAATATGCACATCAATCCGTACGAACAAGCAAATCAGTTCAATCACGATCCGCTTCGCACCCGAAAATTACTTCTAAATAAAAGTGAAATTGAAAAATTACAGATCAAAACGAATGAAAAAGGACTAACGCTGATTCCGTTGAAATTATATTTCAAAAAAGGAAATGCCAAAGTTGAACTTGGAATTGGTAAAGGGAAAAAACTACACGATAAACGAGAATCGATTAAAGAACGGGACGTGGAGCGAGAGATGAGAAGAGTGAAACTCGTTTAATATTAACTCATAAAAAACGACTGGATTACAATGAAGTTTGCACCACTGAATGAACAAATGGATGTCATCAAACGAGGAGTTTCAGAGATCATTCCTGAAGACGAACTCGTTCGAAAGATCGAAAAATCTATCAAAGCAAATAAACAATTGATCGTTAAACTTGGTTGCGATCCCAGTCGCCCAGATCTTCATTTAGGTCATTCTGTCGTATTAAGAAAGCTAAGACAATTTCAAGATCTTGGACACATGGCAATCCTTATTGTCGGAGATTTTACCGGTATGATCGGTGACCCATCCGGAAAAAGTAAGACACGCCCCTCCCTGTCGATCGAAGAAACAAGAAAGAACGGCGAAAGTTATTTTGACCAAGCAAAGAAAGTCCTGTCGGACAAAAATATAAAGATGATATATAATTCCGATTGGCTTGGAAAAATGAGCTTTACGGAAGTGATAAAATTGGCAAGCAAATATACTGTTTCACAAATGTTAGAACGTGAAGATTTTCATACTCGATTCAATAACGAAGAACCAATTTCACTTCACGAGTTTTTATATCCGTTGGCGCAGGCAATGGATTCTGTTGCGATTGAAAGTGACGTAGAACTTGGAGGAACAGACCAAAAATTCAATCTCCTTGTCGGTCGAACGATTCAACGTGAATTTGGAAAAGAAGCACAAGTGATATTAACAATGCCGATTCTTCCCGGAACGGATGGCATTGAAAAAATGAGTAAATCATTGGATAATTATATCGGGATCAGCGATTCACCGAGGGAAATGTTCGGAAAGACACTTTCTATTCCCGATAAGTTGATGTATGATTTTTTCCTCTTGGCTACCAATATTCCAAATTCGGAATTGAGCGCACTTAAAACTGAGATTGCGAATAATCCACGCGATACCAAACGGCGATTGGCAAGAGAAATTGTAACACTCTATCATTCAAAAGAAGCTGCCCAGTCATCTGAAGAAGAATTTGACAGGATCTTTGTCAAAAAAGATGTTCCGGATGTGATCGAAGAAATGCAATACGCAACCAAAGGAAGTTCCGTGAACATCCTTCAACTTCTCACCGATACGAAACTCGTTCCGTCAAAAGGTGAAGCTCGAAGATTGATTGAACAAGGAGGCATCTCAATAAACAATGAGAAGATTTCGGACGCTAAATCCGAAATTCAAATGACTGAAGCAAAGATTATTAGAGTAGGGAAAAGAAAATTTCTGAAAGTGATTCCCATCTAAAATAAATTTATTTTAACAATTTTTCTATTTGTATTATTTAGAAGTATCTGTATATTTCGCTTCATTCAAACGATCAAAATACACTATTGGATGATCTATGAAAATTAGAAGTTACAAAACTAAAATATCTTAATTACCTTTTTATCAATCTCAAAAGGAGATGAACCGTTGTCATTCGTCCCAGCCAAAATGTTCTTCACTAAAGGCGTCGGCAGACATAAAGATTATCTGCAATCATTTGAACTCGCCCTACGTAACGCCGGCATTGAAAAATGCAATCTTGTTACAGTTTCCAGTATTTACCCACCAAAATGTAAACGTATTCCCGTTGCCGAAGGGTTAAAAGTGCTCGAACCAGGTCAAGTTACATTTTGCGTTATGGCAAGAAATGCCACTAATGAACCTAACCGACTGGTAGCATCATCCATTGGAGTTGCAATGGCGGCTGACGATTCACAATATGGTTATCTATCTGAGCATCATCCTTTTGGTGAAACTGAAGAAAAATGTGGTGAATATGCTGAAGATTTAGCTGCGACAATGTTAGCAACAACCTTAGGAATTGAGTTTGATCCGAACATTGCCTGGGATGAACGTGAAAAGCACTTTAAACTAAGTGGAAAAATACTGAAAACATTCAATGTTACTCAATCTGCTGAAGGCGATAAGGATGGCAAATGGACAACAGTTATTTCCGCCGCAGTTCTGTTACCTTAAATACTAAGAAACCGAATAAAACAAAAAAGGGACGCTTAAGCGTCCCTTTTTTTTGTTTTCCCCTGAGTGTTTCTAAGCCTTAATATCAAAAATCTTTTTATAATCATTGTAATAGATCATTACGGATTCAACATAATTGGAGGTCTGTTTCCAGTCCTTAAAATAACCAAATGCGGGTTTCTGCTCTACCCAAACAAATTTATGTAGCGATGAGTATTTTTTTGATAGTAAGGAAAGTGAGTTTTTTACGGATTTCCATTCCTTAGGATCATCATTTACATAGATTGCCATTTTCTTGGCATCATTGATACGACCTGGTCCGGCATTATAGGCTGCTAGAGTGAATTTTAACCGATTTTCTTCACTTAAACCTTCATTTTCAAATTGTTTATATAGTTGAGCTAGATAAAAAATCCCCCCTCGAATATTCCCATGAGGGTCATCAAATACTTCTGTTTCCAATCCAATTTTATCAGCAATTTCATTTTGAGTTGCGGGCATAATTTGCATTAAACCTTTAGCTCCTTTTTCGCTTTCTGCTAAGTGGTCGAATCGGGATTCAACTTTCATGACAGCAACCACTAAACGCCAATCTACTCCATAACGAGTGGAATACGTTCTGATTGTTTTCCCATATTTATTCAGTATTACTAAGGATTTTTGGTCAAGTTTAGTTCTGACCTCTTCCTGAATAAAGATCTTATCAGACTTTCCGGTAAATGAACCATCAAAACACCCAAAAATAACAATCGGCACAAACCAGAAAGTGTTGAACAAAATCTTTCTCATTTTTCCCTCAAATTATTAGAAAATCCCTTCGCACAAATGAAGGCTTTTTGCATCGCAAAATGATAAACAATGTTCATCATCTTGTAATACAAAGATACCCATAAGTGGGTGTATGAGGCAAATTAAAACATTCTAATAATTACTTAGATGGGTTACGATTTTTTAAGAAGGAAAGAATAACGGAACCGGTAAGAATACCAAGGATTACGAGAAGTGAGACCATTGTATCTATCTTGAATAAATCCATTATTAACATTTTAACACCGACAAATGCTAATACAACACCAACTCCATATTTAACATACTCAAAAGATGCGTGGACTTCTGCAAGCACAAAATACAATGATCGAAGACCTAATACTGCCATTAGATTTGAAGTCAGAATGATAAAAGTATCAGTTGTAATCGCAAATATAGCAGGGATTGAATCTATGGCAAACACAACGTCAGTTGTTTCAATGACTAATAGACAAACGAAGAGGGGTGTCGCAAACATTTTTCCCGCTTTTTTGATAAAGAAACTATGTCCATGATAACTATTGTCGACCGGAATGATTTTACGAAACAATTTAACTGCAATATTCTTTTCCGGCTCGATCTTAGCATCTTCACCATACACTACACGATAACCTGCATACACCAGCATTCCACCAAAGACATAAAGAATCCAATGAAATTCCCGAACTAGACTTGCCCCTAAAATAATCAAGACACCACGTAGAATTATAACTCCAAAAATACCATAGTTTAATACGCGGCGTTGATCCTTTATTTCAACACCAAAAATTGTAAAAACAATCAAAAAGACAAATAAATTGTCAACTGAAAGAGATTTTTCAATCAGGTAACCAGTGAGGAATTCGAGGGCTTTTTGCTGTCCATGCGTGTAGTAGATTAC